>JAICHN010000279.1 GCA_025924845.1 Chloroflexota bacterium
AACAACCCAAGGGTGACCACCGTAATGGGCAGGGTAAGTATGACGAGAATTGGGCGCAGAAAGGCATTCACCACTGCTAAAGCCACGGCCGCCACGAGGGCTGCTACGAAGCCCGAGGCGTGGATGCCGGGCACGACCGCAGCGGTGAGCAACAGAGCGAGGGCGCTCAGCACCAAACGGACGATGAGATTCATCTTTTAGCCTTGCGCATGAGGGTCCGACGCGGATCCGCCCGGCTACCGAAATCATAGCCCCATAGAGCAGGCGCCCTGGAACTCACGCACTACGATCGTAAACCTTATCTATCCTGTTGTCAAGTATATTACTATACTTCTTGTGTAGGGGACTTCATGCCCTGCTCACGGTCGCCCCATATACCGGAGCGCGGTTCTCAGGCAGTTCTTCGTAGGGGCGACCCTTGTGGTCGCCCTCGGGTCTCCCTGGTGTTCTCTCCGTCGGCACGGTTTGAAGGGCAGGATCCTGCAAATGCGTTCGCGGGGACGGAAGGTTGCTTTAAACTATGCTGTCAGGCGATGTACAAGGCGACCATCAAGGTCACCCCTACATCAGCGTGCGGGCGTACACCTACTATCCAGCGTGCAGGAGGCGATCCAGGCAGCCGTCGATCGTGAGCGTGCCGCGATAAGCGCGGTTGGGTTCCACGCGGAGCAACCCCACGAACTCGGTTTCGTGGTAAAAGAACCAACCGGGCTTGCCGTCGCCTGCCGCGCAGTGCCGCGGCGCCGTCTCGGCCGTCTCCGCCCCAACCAGACGCCCCAGCACTCGTACCTTGCGGGCGAACGGCTCACTCTCCGCCTCGCCGTGGGCCACCCCGAAGATATCGGGCAGTTCAAGGTCGGCGTGGACACGAAGCAGTGCCACCTGGGGAAAACCCGGCACTGCCGCGCTCATCTCCGCCAACGCACGAAGGCCCAGCACGCACCGGCGCATGGCCAGGAGGTCGGTCAGTCCAAGGCCCTGCTCCATCAGATACTCGCTCAGCGCGCCATGACCGCTCAGGCGGAGCGCCCGCGCCAGGGCAGTCAGCCAGGCGCTATTGGCGCGCAGATCATCACCTTCGCGATGCACCCCGGCGTAAGGCGACGAGAAATAGCCGCAGACCAGACAGTGAATGTCGTCCCAACGCGCCCCGTGGGCGCCGTCAGCCTCGATCTGAATACCGAAGCCGTTGGCGAACCGCATACACAGACCCAGGGACGCCGGAACGGCGCACGCATCATTTGGGCAATCAATGGCCTGCAAGTGGGGAGTCATGGCGCCAACTCCTTTCGAAACTGATTGGCCCGACCGGTGAACCGAAGCGTTTTCCCAATTATGGCGTGCCTAACGTCCCTCTACTATAGGATAGGTGGGCGTAGCTTAATCCAGCCTGAAATCTCGCCGGTTCAGGCGCTGATGTACAATCCATGGAGATCTCCGGTGAAAACCGGATGCACGGGTCACCACGTCGTACACCCGGCTTGAGCCGATAAAGATACCGGCGGTTCACTACTGAGCGGGGAGGCCGCCGCCTGCTCGACTGTTCGCGGATCGAGGGGCCTTGAGGCATACCCGTTATACTAGAGGCGCGCGAACGCCGCGGTTGCGCGGCGAAACGGGAGAGTTGCGGTGAGCGACGAGGCAATCGAATTGGACCGTAAGCCTGGTCGGATCGAGGTCTCGCCCAGGGCGATTTCCATGGCGGCGAGCAGCGTGGTGCTGGAATGTTACGGCGTGGTGGGCATCGCGGGCCGGAAGCTTCGCCATGGGCGTGCCGTTCTGCTTGAAGACCACGAGTACCACCGCGGCATCGTGGTGTCGCTGCGCGGTGACGAAGTGGTAGTCGACATCTATGTGGTGATCGAGTATGGTACGCGCATTTCCGAGGTAGCGCATAACGTGATGCACGCCGTGTATGAGACCCTTCGCCGGATGCTCGGCTCGTCGGCTATCCGCGTCAACGTAAACGTGCAGGGGCTGCGAATCAGTGGCTAGCCGAGAAATCCACGAGCCATGAGCGGCGAGACACGCTTGGCGGAGGGACCACGGTGTGATGGACGCCGGTTGCGCGCGGCCTTCGACGCCGCCACCAATTGGCTTATCGCCCACGCTGACGAGGTGGACGCGCTCAACGTCTATCCCGTCCCGGACGGCGATACCGGTTCCAATATGGCGGAGACCATGCGCGCGGCGATCGCCGAGGCGGACGCGACCGAGGAGGCGAATGTCGGCGTCCATGCCGCCGCCCTGGCGCACGGCGCCCTGATGGGCGCCCGCGGCAACTCCGGGGTCATCCTTTCGCAATTGCTGCGCGGTTTCGCGCACTCCGTACACGGTGCCCCGACTCTAACCCCGCTCGCTCTGGCCCAGTCCCTCCAGGAGGCCGCCGGCACGGCCTACCGCGCCGTGATGCGGCCGGTCGAGGGAACAGTGCTGACTGTGGCGCGCCTGGCCGGGGAGGAGGCGGCGCGCGCCGTTGCCGAACGGGCCGAGTTCCCGTACGTGCTGCGGAGGACACTGGACGCGGCACGCCGCGCCCTGGCCGAAACGCAACATCAACTGCCGGCGCTGCGCCAGGCCGGCGTGGTTGATGCGGGCGGACGCGGCTATGTCCTGCTCCTCGAAGGGGCGGAGCGCTGGTTGCAGGGGAAGCAAGACGGTCCCGCCCCCCGCGCGGCGGTCAGCCCGGCGGCCGGCCGGGCCGGGGCGGATGTCCACGCTCAACTTGACCACTTCGAGGGGGGTTACGGCTACTGCACGGAGTTTCTGATCGTGGGCAAGGACCTCCAGGAGGATGCGGCGCGCGCTCATTTCGCCGCCTTTGGCGACTCCTTGCTCGTGGTTGGGGACAGCGATGTGCTGCGCGTCCATATTCATACCGAGGATCCTGGACGCGCGCTCACCTATGCCGCCGGTTTGGGACGCCTGCAGCGCGTCAAGGTGCAGGACATGAGTGAGCAGTTCGTGGAGTTCGCCGCCGAGCGCCCCCCGCCCGCGTCCTCCCCCTCGGCGGACCTTCTGCCGGTGGGCATCGTGGCAGTGGCGGCCGGCGCTGGGTTCCGCGCCCTCTTTGAAAGCATGGGGGCCGCGGTGGTGTCGGGCGGTCAGAGCATGAACCCCAGCACCGAGGAGATTCTGTCCGCGGTGCGGGGGCGCGAGCAGGATGTGGTCATTATCTTGCCCAACAACAAGAATGTGGTGTTGGCCGGCGAGCAGGCGGCCGGCTTGAGCGACAAGCAGGTTCACATAGTTCCCACCCGCACCGTCCCTCAGGGGATTGCCGCCCTCCTCGCCGTGCGCTTTGACGCCGCGCCCAGCCGAATCGTGGCCGACATGGAGGAAGCGGCGCGCCAGGTTCGTACGGCGGAACTGACTGTCGCGGTGCGCGACGTGGAACTCGGTGGGTTGCCCGTGCATAAAGGCGATGTTCTGGGCTTGCTGGACGGGGACGTGGTGGCTGCCGGCGCGGCGATGGAACCGGTGCTGGCCGATGTACTGGCCCGCATGCCGGCAGAGCACTACGAGGTAGCGACCGCCTATCTTGGGCAGGATGCGTCGGAGAGCGTCGGCGAGGAACTGCGCGCCTTCCTGCATCAGCGGTACCCCATGCTGCAACTCGAACTGCAATCCGGCGGCCAGCCGCACTACCAGATTGTATTGTCGGTCGAATAAGAAGGACGGGACCAGGGCATGGGCACGGTTCGCATCGTCACCGACAGCGCGTCCGATATCCCCGCCGATACGGCGGCGGCCCTGGGCATTACCGTGGTTCCGCTCACCGTGAGGTTCGGATCGACCAGTTACCAGGAAGGAATGGATCTCACCGCCGCGCGGTTCTACGAACTGCTGGCAAGCGATCCTCATTTTCCGAGCACCTCACAACCATCGGCGGGGCGCTTCGAGGAAGTCTACCGCGGGCTGGCCGGCAACGCGGTGGAGATCATTTCGATTCATATTTCATCGAAGTTGAGCGGTACTTTCGGCGCCGCTTCGCTGGCCGCCGCCAATCTACCCGAGACTCCTATTCACCTGGTAGATACGTTGACGGCCTCCATGGCGGAGGGGGTGTATGTCCTGGCCGCCGCGCGAATGGCCTCGGCGGGGAAGACCGTCGCGGAGATCCTGACCGCCCTGGAGGCAATGCGGTCCCGCGTATTCGTCTTTTTCATGCTGGACAGCATGACGCACGTGCAACGCGGTGGACGGATCGGGCGCGCTCAAAGCATGATTGGTTCGATGCTCAGCATTAAGCCCTTACTCACCATCGAGGATGGGCTGGTGACGCCGCGCCAACGGGCACGCACCACGGCGCGTGCGCTCCAGGAGATGGCGAACCTGGCCAGGGAGAGGGCTCCACTGGTCGAGGCGCATGTGATGCACGGCAACGCACCGACCGCCGCCGAGCAGTTGGCTTCGTTGCTCCGCCCGTATGCGCGCGGTACTCTGGATATCGGCATGCTGGGCGCGGTCATCGGTACCCACGCCGGTCCTGGTACGCTTGGCTTCGTTGGAGTTCAGGAGGAGGGAACCGCGCCGTCGTGACCACATTCAAGGCCCCGGAGGTGATCGCGCTTGGCGAGGCGCTGGCCGAGTTTATGCGGCCGGTGGCCGGTGTTCCCCTTGAGGAGGCTGGCCCATTCGAGGGTCCCTTCGCCAGTGGGGCTCCAGCCAACTTTGCCCACGGCTGCGCCCGGTTGGGGCTCTCCACCGGCTTTATCGGTACGGTGGGAAATGATGCGTTCGGCCGGATGTTTCGCGCTCGTCTAGGGGACGAAGGCGTGGACTTATCCCATCTCGCCGTCGATCCGACCCGCACCACCGGCACCTCGTTCGTCACCTATCGGCTCGACGGCGAACGTGATTTCCTCTTTCATGTCGCCGATGCCGCCGCGGGCCGGGTACCTTCGTTTGATCCTGCTTATTTCGCCAGGGCCCGCCTGGTCCATATTACCGGCTCAACCCTGGCGTCCGGCCCGGCGTGGCACGCCGCGTGTGTACGCGCCGCGACCCTCGGCAAGGAAGCAGGCGCGTGGGTTAGCTTCGACCCTAACTTGCGGCCCGAACTGCTGGGCGGCGCCTCGGTCGCGGCGGTCGCCGAGCCCATTCTTGCCCTGGCCGACGTGGTTCTTCCCTCGGGTGACGAACTGCGCCGAGTTACGGGCATTGACGACCTCGATACCGCCATACAGTCGCTGCTCGAGCGTGGCGTGGGGTGGGTTTTCCTCAAACGCGGCATGGCGGGCAGTACGCTCTTTCGCCGCGATTGTAAAGTGGAGATGGCCACCGAGCCGCGTATCGAGCGTGATCCCACCGGCGCGGGCGATGCCTTCGCGGCTGGGGTCGCCTACGGCTTACTTCATGACTTGCCTGCCGGAGACATTCTCCGTCTCGCCAACACAATGGGCGGCTTTGCCGTGACCACGCTTGGCCCCATGGAGGCTACGCCCACCCTGGTCGAGGCGCTCCACGCCTCCGGCCTGGGGGATGGGGCATAAATGCTGAAGATCACGGTACTGGGGAGCGGGACCAGTCACGGCGTACCGATGATCGGCTGTTTGTGCCGGGTCTGCACCTCTACCGATCCGCACGACAAACGCACTCGTCCTTCGATCGTGGTGGGAATTGGGGAGCGCAATATCCTGATCGACACCAGCCCGGAACTTCGTCTCCAACTGGTGGCGAACCACATTCTCCACATCGACAGCGTCCTCTACACACATGGTCACGCCGACCATGTGCATGGCGTGGACGATCTGCGCCGGTTTAACGAGCAGATCCGTGGCCCAGTGCCGGTCTACGGCGATCGTGACCTCCTCAGCGATCTGGAGCGTCGCTTCCCCTATATTTTTACCCACCAGTTTGTCGGGGGCGGCATTCCATCGCTCGAATTGCATGAGATTACCGGCCCGTTCGAACTGTATGGGCAACACATCGTGCCGGTACCGGTGTGGCACGGGAGGACGCCGGTGCTCGGCTTCCGCTTCGGGCGCTTTGCCTACGTCACGGATACCAGCGAGATCCCAGAGCAATCGATGGCGCTGCTGGGCGGCCTGGATGTACTGATTCTCGACGCCCTGCGTATCGAGCCGCATCCCACGCATTTCAACTTTGCCCAGGCGTTGGACGTGGTTGACAAACTACGGCCCAAGCGCACCTACTTTACTCATCTCACCCATACCACGCTGCACGCGGAAACGGAGCCCACTCTACCGGAGGGGGTCTTTCTGGCCTATGATGGCCTGCGATTGGAGGTTGAGTGATGGCCCTGACCCATCTGGACGAGGAGGGACGGGCGCGCATGGTCGACGTATCCGCGAAGCCGGTGACCACCCGTGATGCGACGGCCGAGGCGACTGTCCGCTTGGGGCCGGTCGCCGGCAAAGCGGTGCGGGACGGCGCCGTGAAGAAAGGCGACGTGCTCGCCGTCGCTCAGGTAGCGGGCGTGATGGGTGCCAAGTCCACCTCGACCTTGATTCCGCTGTGCCACCCGCTGCCTCTAAGCGGGATCGCGCTCGACTTCTCCTGGAGCGGCGATGACTTGCGGATCCGAGCGACCGTACGCACGGCGGCCCAGACCGGCGTGGAGATGGAGGCGCTGACGGCGGTGAGCGTCGCCGCGCTCACCGTGTACGACATGGTGAAGGCGGTGGAGCGCGCCGTGCGGATCGAAGGCATCCACCTGGTCCACAAGGCAGGCGGGCAACGCGGTGAGTACCATGCACTCGACCCCGTGACCGGCGACGCTGCAGGCTAGATACTTGGCCAATCAAAGCATCGAGCCATTCGGTGACAGCCGAATGGCTCGATGCTTTGATTGGCCAAGTATCTAGCCTTCAGCGTCGCCGGTCACGGGGTCGAGTGCATGGTACTCACCGCGTTGCCCGCCTGCCTTGTGGACCAGGTGGATGCCTTCGATCCGCACGGCG
>JAICHN010000280.1 GCA_025924845.1 Chloroflexota bacterium
GAGGCGGTGCGGACCTGACTGAGTGACATCGGGGCGATGCCGTGCTGAAACGACCAACTGTCGCCTAGACGATGCAGTGCAGGTTCCGGCGCACCGCGGATCGCACGCATGCGTGGTCGCCGGCGCGGATCCCCGCAGAGGCAAAAGTAACCGTAAGGAAGAGAACCATGAGGACGAGGATCGGCATCAATGGATTTGGCCGCACCGGCCGGCAGGTTTTCCGCGCCATCCGAGAACGATATCAGGAGCAACTCGATGTGGTCGCGATCAATGACCTGACCGATGCCGCCACCAACGCCCATCTGCTCAAGTATGACAGTAATTATGGGCGATTCCCCGTCGAGGTGTCGGCGGGGACGAAGACAATCCAGGTTGGCGGGAACCTGGTGGACGTCCTCGCCGAGCACGACCCGGGCGCCATTTGCTGGGGTGATTTGGGCGTGCGGATCGTGATCGAGTCGAGCGGCAAGTTTACCGATGCCGCAAAGGCTGCCGAGCACCTACGCGGTGGCGCCGAGCGGGTGATCATCGCCGCCCCAGCCAAGGGTGAGGCGCTCACCATCGTGCTGGGAGTGAACGAGCACGAATACAATCCTACGCGGCACCGCGTGATCTCCAATGCATCCTGCACCACGAACGGACTCGCGCCGGTGGCCAAGGTGCTCAACGATGTCTGGGGTATCGAAAAGGGGCTGCTGACCACCGTCCATGCCTATACCAACTCGCAGCGTCTGCTCGACCAGCAGGCCAAGGACCTACGCGACGCTCGCGCTGCCGCGCTGAACATCATTCCTTCCTCCACCGGCGCCGCACGCGCCATCGGGCTGGTGATCCCGGAGTTGAAGGGTAAGTTTGACGGCATGGCCTTTCGTGTTCCCACCGGTACTGTCTCGGTAGTCAATTTCACCGCACTGCTGCGGTGCGATGTGAGCGTACAGGAAGTAGACGGCGCCTTCCGCGAGGCGGCGGCTGACGCGCTTAAAGGCATCCTCGCCTACACGGAGGAGCCGCTGGTCTCGATGGACCTGAAAGGCGATCCGCATTCGTCTATTGTGAGCGGCATCGACACGCTGGTGGTAGGCGGGAATCTGGTAAAGGTTATCGCCTGGTACGATAACGAGTACGGTTACGCCTGCCGAGTCGCCGATCTGGCGGAGTATGTCGCGCATCAAAGCAGATAGCGGGCACATAGGCGCACGCAGACTTGGACGCCTGTGCGTATTGTGCGCGGCAGGGCCGGCAGCGACTTGATCCGCTGCCGGCCCTGCTGCTTGGAACCTGAAGATTGCCGACGCCGTGCTCGCCGCCCGTGATGTCGGATGCAGTCGACGATAATGGTGCTCCCAGTCTGTTATGCCCGCTCTACATCCGGCGCCTGCTCCACTTCCGTCCCGGCGGCTGTTGCGGATCCATGCAACAGAAGCACCGGTACCGAAGCGCCATGCACCACGTGATAGGCAGTGCTGCCATGCAAAAGGCGGTCAAGGCCAATCCGTCCATGGGTAGCCATAACGATGAGATCGACGCCCCCCTGGCGAGCCGCATCAAGGATCGCCTCACCCGCCGACCCGTGTACGACCTGCTGGTCGAAACCGCCGCTATCCACGAAGGGCTGACCCATCAGCGTAAGGTATTGCCCTAGATCCGCCGCGTTCGGTCCTATGCCCACCGAGGATGCAACGCCGAGCAAGATGACCGTTGCAGTGCCCAGCAGCGCCGGCTCGCCGGCCAGGTAGGTCGCGGCGGTTTCCGCTAGGATGGTCCCGTCGAGCGGCACGAGGATCTTGCGGAAGGGCTGCGTTTCTTCGTTTGCGGGTTTACCCTCCATCGCATGTACCAGCAGCACCGGTAGGGTTGTATTATGTAGTACATGTTGGGTGACGGAACCGGCGAGTGCCCGCTGCATGCCGGAGCGTCCACTGGTGCCCATCACGATGAGGTCCGTGCCGTACCGGCGTGTCGCGAACAAAATGGCGTCCACCGCATTAGTATCCAGTGCTTCCACCCGAACCGCCAGACCCTGTTCCTTCAGGTGCGCCTGGACTGCATCAAGATACCGCTCAGTGTCGCGTAAGGTCACGCGCAAGTGTGGAGCGGCGGTATGTAAATCCGAGGTGCTCATGGCAGATTCGGCGGCATGCGGAGCGGCCCGTACCAAGACCAGTTGCGCGCCGGTCTGCCGTGCCAGTCTCCCGGCGTGGGGCAGGGCCGACTCGGAAATCCCTGAGCCATCCAAGGGGACCAGGATCGAGTTAATCATTTCAAGCTCCCTCTCTCGGCGGCAAGAAGGCGTCGCCATTCATACCGTGTCTCCATTTTGGCACCAACCGATGCCGCCGTATACTGGCGAACGGCCATGATTGAGGGGGCCGAAGGTCGGGAAGCTAGGCGCGCGTTTGGAGGTACGCGTCCACGAACGTCTCCGCCACGACCGTTCTTGGCACGACATTCACTCCGTCGGTTCCGCCTGGGCAGGCCAGTAGTCTCATCTTCAGTTCTTGCGGGAACTCCGGCCGGCTCTTCATGATGGTTCGCTCGTCAAGGACCTCTCCCGTATCGATGTCCACCACTTTGATCCGGGCACTTCGACCCCGTTGCACCGCCGATGCATAGGGTAGATGACCGGACACATCCGATGAGTCCAGGATTACGACGATATCCGGATTCCGCAGCGCCTTCTTGATGAAATCAAGAACCTCGTAGTCAAACTCCATCCGCTCCTCGATCACGGTCCTTCGCGTCGCTACCCCGAGGCAGGGATCGTGTGCATCGACTCGGATGATTCTGTTCGCGTGATCGACGACTACGACTACATCCATCCCGAGTCGTTTCTGCTCCTCGACAGACGCGTCTCCCTTATACCAGTCCGCGATGTCACCTACCTTGCGCTGGCGCTCCGTGGTAGTCACCGCGAGGTCCGGCAAGATTTTCACGGTCCTGCCGTACCTGTGCGTACGCTGCTTCGGTGCCGCTTACACACCCACCGGCCCAGGCCGATGCACCAGGATGTTCTTTTCATGTCTGTCGTCCTTTCCGACTGACCACCATAGGGCGAGACGCACCTCGCCCTAGCGGTAAAGCCTCTGGCCACGGTAGGCGTGGCCTCATGGCTCCAGCTACAGCGTAGTCCTGCCCTACGCTTGCGATCTACAGCCGAGTGGCCCCTAGCGATAGGCCGGAGGTCATACTTCGCCGGTCGATTCCCCATTGTCTTTGCGGACCCGCGCGGCAAGCTCGGGGCCACTCGGCCCCAGGATATGGGGACTTTCGGCTGTCGCCCGCTGCACCACTTGCCTGTAGTTCCCGGCTCTGCATCCGTGTAGCGTGGTGACGAAAGAAGTGAACGCGCCCGGATTGAGTCACGCGTGAACGGGCGCGGCGATGCCGATACTCCGCGGGCCTACACCGGCCGGCGGCTTTTTGGCCGGTCGGCATCGATGATCACCTGTTAGAAGGCACGAAGCATGTCGTGCGAGCATGGCCGGCGAATCCTGCCGAGCCAAGCCGGTGAGGAGCCTGATAGTAGAGTACGTGCCCATGGTTGGGAGCTATGTATGTCGCTAGGTCTACACGAGGAGCAGGCGCCGACGCCCGCGCACCAATCAGCACGTTCTGAACCGCTTACCATACTCGATCAAACGAAGGTTCCGTTTTGGGATCGGCCCTTGGTGGACCTCCGCGCGGCGCTCAACAGCACGGCTGCCGGCCTCTCAACGGACGAGGCCGAACGCCGCCTCGATGCCGAGGGACCGAATGAACTGAGCGTGCATGGGCACCGCGCCCTGGTTGAATTCCTGCTTTTCTTCGCCAATCCTTTGGTGCTGATTCTGCTCTTTGCCGCCGCGGTGTCGGGCGTGGTAGGTGAGTTTCTGAACGCCGCCCTGATTGTAGTCATGGTGATGTTGAGTGTCGCCCTGAACTTCTTCCAGACATATCGCTCTCAGCGTGCGGCCGACAGCCTACGCCGCTCAGTCAGCACCACCGCCTCTATACTCAGGGATGGGAGTTGGCGGGATGTGCCGCGGCGTGAGGTCGTCCCCGGTGATGTCGTGCGGGTTGCGGCAGGTGATCTGGTGCCGGCTGATGTACGGCTGATTGACGCACGGGATCTCTTCGTCAACGAGGCCGCCTTGACCGGTGAGTCCTTACCGGCCGAAAAGACCATGTCCTCCGCTTCCGGCCCACGCGGGTTGGCGGACGCGGACACTGCGTTATTTCTGGGTACCTCGGTAATCAGCGGGACCGCGACCGCCCTGGTCATCGAGACGGGTGCGCGGACACAGATCGGCCACGTCGCCCAACATCTAACCAAGCGTCCTCCCCCCACCGAATTCGAGCGCGGTACGCACGGCTTCGGCATGCTGATCATGCGCACCGTGGTGTTTCTCGTTCTCTTCGTTTTTGTGGTCAACGCGGGGATCAAACATGCGTCGGTGATCGACTCGCTGCTCTTTGCCATCGCTCTGGCCGTTGGGCTGACGCCCGAGTTCCTCCCCATGATCATGTCGGTCACGCTCTCGGCCGGGGCGGTACGCATGGCCCGGCACAAGGTGATTGTGAAGCGCCTGTCCTCTATAGAGAACTTCGGCTCAATGAATGTGCTCTGCAGCGATAAGACCGGGACGCTCACCGAGGGTTGCATCACCCTCGAGCAGTATGTCGATACCACCGGTACACGACAAGAGCGTGTACTGCTCTTTGCCGTGCTCAACGGCGCATTCGAATCAGGGATCAAGAGCCCGTTGGATGAAGCGATTGTGCGGCACTCGCACCCCGATATCGCCGGCTACAACAAGCGTGACGAGATCCCGTTCGACTTCAGCCGCAGGCGCTCGTCAGTGGTGGTGGAAGATACGCACGGTCCTTTGTTGGTGGCCAAGGGCGCCCCTGAGAGCATCTTGCCCGTCTGCACACGGTATGAGCGCAACGGGCAGGCTCTACCACTCGACACGGCGGCGCGCGTGCCGGCGGAAACGACCTTCCGGACCCTGAGCGCGGATGGCTATCGGGTCCTGGCCGTGGCCTATCGCCCTGTTCCTTCGCAGTCGGCCTATGCGGTCGCGGATGAGCAAGGGCTCATCCTGGCGGGCTTCGCCGCGTTCCTGGATCCACCGCGCCGAGACGTAGCGGACACGATCGCTACCCTGCGACGGGACGGGATAACCGTGAAGATCATGACCGGTGATAATGAGCTGGTCACGGCGTCTATCTGCCGGCAGGTCGGCCTGGATCCAGCTACGATGGTGCTTGGCACCGATCTCGAACAGATCAGCGAGGAGGCACTCGGGCCTCTCGCGGAGCGCGCCGCGGTCTTCGCCCGCGTGTCGCCCGATCAGAAGAACCGGGTGATGCGTGCGCTGCAGCGGCGTGGTCACGTCGTCGGCTTTATGGGCGACGGAATCAATGATGCGCCGTCGCTACATAGTGCCGATGTCGGTATTTCCGTGGCGAACGCGGTCGACGTGGCCAAGGACGCGGCGGACATCATCCTGCTGGAACGATCGCTGAGCGTGCTCCACGCCGGCCTACTTGAAGGTCGAAAGTGCTTCGGGAACATCATGAAGTACATCATGATGGGCACCAGTTCCAACTTCGGGAATATGTTCAGCATGGCCGGCGCGGTCGTGTTTTTGCCCTATCTCCCGATGCTGCCCTTGCAGATTCTGATTAACAACTTTCTCTACGATCTCTCGCAACTCACCATCCCCGGCGACCGGGTCGACGACGCCTATATGGAGAATCCCAAGCGCTGGAACATCCACTTCATCCAGCGATTCATGCTCATCGTGGGGCCAGTGAGTTCGCTGTACGATTTTCTGACCTTTGGCGCGATGATCTGGCTGTTTCACAGTTCGGAGAAGCTCTTTCACACGGGCTGGTTCGTGGAATCACTTGCTACACAGACGCTGGTAATCCTGGTGATCCGCACGGCGCTCCCACCCTGGAAAAGCCGTCCCAGCACACCGCTGATGGCGAGCGTCTTGACCAGCGTGGGCGTCGGCGTGCTCCTCCCCTTTACACCGGTCGGCGCCTCGCTGGGCTTTACGCCGCTGCCCGCGGGCTTCTTCCTCTTTCTGCTGGTCGTGGTGACCAGCTACCTGGGGTTGGTTGAGGGGATCAAGCGCTGGTTTTACCAACGCTATGCGCAATGAGCACCGAGAGGAAGAACGAACAAGCACCACCGCACGCAGTCTCCTCCATCGGGGTGATGTGGCCTGAGGCACGCATCTATGCTCAGGATGAGACCCTAGCGCGCCGGCAGAGGAGATCCCGCTGCGACGGGGTTTGACAGCAGATTACGCACCTAGGTAACGTATCCGGTATGCGCGGCGTGTGACACTCGTCAGGCTGACCCGCGGCATGTCCTGTGCGTTGAGAGGTAGAGCATTAGCGACGTCGACATGTCGTTCTCGTCGCCTATTCCGGTGCTGCATGAGGGTGAGGCGCTCACGGTGCTCCGCCATGTCGTCGCCACGGCGCGAGTGGTGGCGCACGCCGATGCGGCGGCTATCCTACTGTACGACCGCGAGACGGACCTCTTTGTGCCGGTCACTCCATCCGTGGCGGTGGGGCTGGACCAACGGTGGCTCCGGCGTCAGGGCCTGGAAGCCGCGCAAACGCTGGCCATGCGCGCCGTGAACGCCCATGAGGCGGTCGACGTCCTGGACACGGCGGGTACCCCTGAGCTGGAGTTCCCGCTGTTGGCCGGCGGCAGGCGTCCCGGCGCCGTGTGCGCTGCGCCACTGGAGGTCGAGGGGAACGTGGTCGGTGTGCTCGGACTCTATGATCGGGTCCCGCGCTCGTCGGCCGTTGACCGTGAGATCCTGCAGGCCTTCGCCGCGCTGGCCGGCGTGGCCATCACCGCGGCGAAGGGTCACGAACGGGAGCATCTCTTACGTGTCCGCCTGGAAGCGCTCGACGCC
>JAICHN010000281.1 GCA_025924845.1 Chloroflexota bacterium
CCCGCCGTCGCCAGCGTCTTGGTGATCGCCGCCGTCAAGGTCGTCTTGCCGTGGTCCACGTGCCCGATCGTTCCGATGTTGACGTGCGGCTTGTTCCGCTCAAACTTCTGCTTGGCCACTCTATTTTCTCCTTCTCGATTCCCGGCGTCCCCGCTGGGCCGGATACACGGACCCCGTCGGCCGTGCGATCAGCGATTCGCGGTGACGGAGCGTCCACCTTGAGGGGTGGCCCTCCACTCACCGCGAACTACAGATCGAATCTGGTGAGCTCCAGGTGGGAATCGGACCCACGACCTCGCCCTTACCAAGGGCGTGCTCTACCACTGAGCCACTGGAGCACTCCGACGAATACCGCGCCGCCCGGCGCGGGGTGGGCAGAGAGAGATTCGAACTCCCGAAGGCAAAGCCAGCTGATTTACAGTCAGCCCCCGTTGGCCACTTGGGTATCTGCCCAGGATTCCAGGTTGTTATTCGCTCACGTATTGCCATGCCCACCCGGATGTACGAGAGCCGACGATGGGACTCGAACCCGCAACCGGCTGTTTACAAAACAGCTGCTCTGCCAATTGAGCTACGTCGGCGTTGGGCGCAAGGGCACCCGTCGACCACAACCTTGCGCATGACAGTATAGGCTGGGCTTTCTCGTCGCGTCAAGTCTCGCCCGGCTCCAAATCATGGTACTCTTTATCTGGTAGCATTGACTACCAAAACGCGGTAAGCTACGGGCACGGGAAGGATTCAAACGCAGCCGTTCCACGGGAGAAACCAGATGACCGAAACGTGTGCTCGTTGTGGCTTGCTCCACCCCGCCGGCGCGGCCTGTTTTGCCTTGAGCGCGCCTCCTCCGCCGGGCTGGGATGCGCCCGCGGTCGGAACACTGCTCGCGGGCCGCTATCAACTGTTGCAGATCATTCATCATGGCGGCATGAGCGTCATTTATCTTGCCAATGATGCCTTCCTTCCAGGGCAGCATGTGGTGCTCAAGGAATTATCCCTCCCCGAGGGTACTTCGCCCGAGGAGCGGCGCGAGGCCGAGAGTTGGTTCGCGCGCGAGTCGTATCTGCTGAGCAGCCTGCGGAGCCCGCTTATCCCTCGGTTCTATAGCGTCTTCCAAGAGGGCGGGCACAGTTACATCGTGCAGGAGTACGTGGCGGGTGAGAACCTGGATCAGGTCGTTCGCAGCCGCGGCCCCGTCCCCGAGGATATGGTGCTGTCGTGGGGCATCGCCCTCTGCGATCTGCTCACCTATCTACACGAGCGGATCGAGCCGGTAATCTTCCGCGATCTCAAGCCCACGAACATAGTCTGGCGGGCCGGTAGTTCGCGTGTGCCGGCGACCGAGACGTCCCTGGCGGTGGTGGACTTCGGCATCGCGCGTCCGTTTCAGCGCGGAGTGGTCGGCACGGTGATCGGCACCCCCGGCTACGCTCCGCCCGAGCAGTATCAAGGCCGGGCCGAACCACGCAGCGATATATATTCTCTGGGCGCCACGCTGCACCGCCTGCTTACCGGCTACGATCCCGAGCAAGGCGCTCCCTTCACCTTCCCGCCGGTGCGGCAGCTCGACCCCCGTATCTCGCCCGAGCTCGCGGCGGTCGTGGAACGCGCCGTGTGGCTCGATCCGGCCGGTCGCTTCGCATCCGCCATGGCGATGGGAACGGCGCTACGCAATATCGCCGCGACGCGCGGCATGGGCATGGGACCGGTGCGTGCCACGGGGCTTGCCCGGCGCCGCCCCTCATACGGAGGAGCGGCCTGGGTTGGACCCTTGATCGGCACCGCTCTGATCGGTTCGATGTTGTTCTCCATGGCCGGTAGTTTCTTCCGAGGCCCCGCCTCGCCCACGGTGTATCCATCTACCATGTTCGTGCAGCCGGCCCAGCCCTTCGATCAAGGCAGCTACGGCTACGGCCAGGATGGGGGCTCCTCGCTCTATGACAACGGATCCGGCGTCTATGTCGGGGGCGGCCCGGGGACGGGAGATTCAGGTATCTACTACTATTACTCTCCGTCTACCCAGTTTCGGCACCACGGAGGATGGGGCGGCACACCGTAAGCGGGCCGGGCGGCCGGTCCGCTTGATGCCGCCCACCGGTCGGTCAGTCCTTGATCACCGACATGGGGTATTCGTGCTCGCCTTCGTGTACCCACTGCCCATCCTTTTGTAGGCACACGAAAACCCGCCCAAAGCGATCTCGGTCAGCCTGGACGGCGATGGGCGGGCTGCCCGCGTAGGGATCGCCGATAGTGTAGGCATAGAAACGCTTGGCGATCTCCGCCTTTTTGCAGGATCGTAAATCCAGCCAACAATTAACGCCACTGGCGCCGGCGGACTGACAATACTGTTCGCCCTGGGGTGGAATAGGGCGAAGCGGGTTAGTGTTGTACTTGTCACACTGACTGAGACTTTGGGTGATTCCCGATACGGAATCGGTGCCGGCGGGATGGAAGTGTGGGCAGCCCATACGGGGCCTTTCCTTTCTCTTTCTCGATTCCGGGCTCAGTGCCGGAAGTGACGGACTTTGGTGAATACCATGGCGATGCCATGATTGTCGGCGACCTTGATCGATTCCTCGTCGCGAATGGAACCTCCAGGCTGGATAATTGCCGTCACCCCTGCTTCTATGGCTCGTTGTACGCCGTCGGCAAAGGGGAAGTAGGCGTCGGACGCCAACACGCAATTGCGGGCTCGATCCTTGGCGTGGCGTACCGCCAGTTCTACGCTGTCCACGCGCTTCATCTGGCCGGCCCCTACCCCGACCACGGTCAGTTGACGGGCGAGCACGATGGCGTTGGATTTCACATGTTTGACCGCGCGCCAGGCAAAGCGTAGGTCAGTGAGTTCCTCTAGAGTGGGCTGGCGCTTGGTCACCACCTGCAGCTTGATGTCGTTGTCGTCGTTGCGCTGGATATCCTGGACCACAAAGCCGCCCGTCACCCGCTTGAAGTCCAGCTTGCTATCGGGCAGCCAATTGAACTCGCCTTTGCGCGGCGCGGATCGCTCACCCATGGCGATCAGGCGGATATCGCGCTTCCGTTTGAGCAGCTCCAGTGCGTCGGGGGTGAAATCCGGGGCGACAATCGCCTCATAGAAGACGGCGCTAATCGCCTGGGCCATTGCTTCGTCCACGATGCGGTTGACGCCCACGATTCCCCCATAGGCGGCCTGGGGATCCCCGCCGTGGGCGCGACGGTAGGCCTCGGCGATATCGGCATGACAGGCCAGGCCACAGGGATTGGTATGCTTCACGATGACCACGCAGGGTGCCTGCTGGAAATCGCGGGCCGCCATCCAGGCCGCGTCGATGTCTAGCAGGTTATTGAAGGACAGCGCGCGCCCATGCAACTGGCGCGCCGTGGCGAGGGTACGTAGGCTGAGTTCGTCCGTGGTAGGAACCGTGGTGTAGAATGCCGCGCTCTGATGCGGGTTCTCACCATAACGAAGGTCGGTGACCTTGCGCATCGGCAAGGTTAACGTCTCCGGAAAGTCCTCGTTCAGGGCATGGCGGAGATAGGCCGCTATATAACTGTCGTAGGCGGCGGTATAGGCCATCGCCTTGGCGGCCAGACGTAGGCCAATCGAATGGTCCTCGCCGGCGTCCCCTGCCCCGGCTAGGCACCTTTGCACCTCATCCAATACGGCCCCGTAATCGGCTGGATCGATGACAACCAGTACCTGAGAAAGATTCTTGGCGGCGGCGCGAATGAGCGCCACACCGCCGATATCCATTTGCTCCAGTGCTTCCGGGAGTTCTACCGTCGCCGCGCTGACCGTTTGCACAAACGGATAGAGATTCACGACCACAAGATCGATCGGGGAGATCTCCATCCGGCGAAGCGTTTCCAGATGAGCTGGGTTGGAACGATCGGCCAGCAGGCCGGCAAATATCGTGGGGTGCAGAGTCTTGACGCGCCCGTCCAGAATCTCGGGAGCGCCGGTAAAGTCGGCGACGCTCGTAACCTGGACCCCTCCCTCCTGGAGCGCCCGCAGCGTACCTCCAGTCGAGATCAGTTCGACGCCGTTTTCCTGCAATGCGCGCCCCAGATCCACCAGACCGGTTTTATCGTAGACGCTCAGCAATGCGCGCATCGAGCCATTCCTCCGTGAGTTATCTTGTCGCCGTCCCTGTAAACCGATCTGGACCCGAGCCGGCTAACGATCTACCCCTCGTTGGGTTAGTGTACCGTGCGGCGGCCCATGTTTACAGGTCGATGCCCGCAAGACTCGCTCCGGCCCCCGGTGAGAGGGGAAGCGTGGTCGACAACGATGGGGCGCGGCGCCGGGGCATCGCCCACGAAGCACGCGCCGCCGAATGCCCCAATTGGTGGTCCCCATCGTCTAACGGCACCCTGAGACCGCGGGAAGCGCGGCCTGTACAGACCCATCGCCGGCGTGGTTAGACTGACGAGTCGCGCCGCCGTAGACCGGAGATTAGATTGTAGGCCACGATGGCGATCGCCACTACCAACGCCAAATGGATAAGCCCGCCAAGCGCCCGGAACACGGCGAAGGCTACCCAGACGGCGACCAGCACGGCGATAATTCCCCATACTATACGGGCCATTGCCCTACCTTTTTGTTGAGAGCCGAGATCGTCGCCCGACGCGACGACTGCCTGCCACTTCATGATGCATCGAGTATGGGTTCGGCGCAAGGTAGGCGAGTTTGAGCAACCGCGCGGATCCCGTTGTGCTGAACCTAGTACTTTGGGAAGCAAGTTCTCAGGCAGGGCTCCGCGGGGACGTCCCTTGTGGTCGCCGCTACGACTGCCGGCGGACGTACGCCAAGTTCTATTGGGATGCCTCGATTGCGGTGCAATGTAGATCATAGAATTACGACCCCCGAAAACGTGAAGACGCAATGAAGACGCGAGGCGCGTAGATTCAGACCACCCCCCGCCGTAACGAGAGGAGGTCCGGTCATGCGGGCTCTACTGCTGGAGACGGATCCTGCATACACGCGGATGCTTGCGCCGCTGTTCGTCATCGAGGATATCGAGCTTATGGTCGTTAACGCGCATGCGAAGTTCGTGCGTCTCGCTCCGGCCTACGATCTGCTTTGCATTGACGCCTCGACCGGTAACGAGGGCGATCTCGCGGCATGTGCCTGCACCATCTCGCGCCTTCAGGCGCCCGTGTACCTCTTTCACCCACGTGAGCTCGCGGTAGAGCGCCTCCAGTTGCTGGTCGACACCCGCGTTGTATGGCTGCCCGCGGACTTCAGGGTGCTTTCGATGCGCGAGAACCTCCAGTTGCTCAAGGCTGCTCATGAAGGTTTCAGCGTCCAGGAGTCGCCCAGCGAGCTGACCAGGCGCGAGCACGAGGTGCGGAAATTGATCGTTCAGGGACGCTCCTATCGCGCGATCGGCATCGCGCTCTCGATCAGCAAGAGCACGGTAACGACCGTGGCGGGACGCATTATGCGGAAATTAGGAGTAAGCGATCGCAAGGAGTTGGTGAAATCGGCGCGGCGGACGACGACCGGTCTACATATGGTCTACGCCATGCCGCCAGAGGAGAGAACGATAAATCTGAAGAGCGACTGACAAATCGGATGACGGCGAAGCGCGAACGAACGACAAAATTTGCCCGTTTCGCACGACAGACGGCGACCGTTGCTTGGGTGTAGAGTAGCGGCGGGCCAGGGATTAGCCCACACACGGGGAGCCACCCGTCGTGGGGTGATCGCCGACAAGTCAGTGCGGGGCTCTGACGAGGGCGGAAATCGTACGGGCGGAGGAGCGTAAGCCATGAACGATCGTGGGTTCGGCGGCTGGTTGGGGTTGCACGGCAGCACGGCCCGTCGTTTGGGGCGCGGGCGGCGGTCACAACGGGCATTCGCCTTTGGCGTGCTCTGCTGCGTGCTGGTGTACTCCTCCATGCAGGCCGCCGGCACGAACAGCCCTCCATCGGCGCGCGCCGCGGTCGCGGGCGACAGTGTGGCGGCGCCACGCACGAACGTGCCGCCGCGCTCATTCATCCCGGCGCCGCTGCGGCGGGCGCAACGCTCAGCCGGCGCCGTACCGGTCCTTCACGCCACGGCGCCCGTCCCGGTGGTCCCGTTGCGGGCCCCTGAAGTACTGCCGACTCCCCCGGCCTGCACCCTGGTGCATGGCGTCATGCAGTACGATGTGCCGACCGTCCCCGGCTCAAAAGCGGTTCGTCCCCCGTGCAGTTATGCCGGAGTGCATTTCGCCGGTGAGCCGGCCGCCGGCGGCGATACCTCCGCCGGCACCGCCCCCAAGGTGCAGCGTTCTCCGCTGATGCCGGACGGCACGGGGAGTGGGACCAGCATCGGCGGCATTCAGATCGTCACCACCGGCAGCACCGGCCAGGGCTCGATGACGGTGAAAGTCTTCGGCTCCGGGTTCGGCGTCAATCCGCCTATCGTGGGCGGCGGCTGCGGGGCAGGCGGCCAAACGAGTCCGGATCTTCATATTCAGGACACCGAGACCAACGGTTTCGTTTGGAACGTAGCCGCCGGCAGTTGTGTGACGATGCTGATCAGCACCTGGAGCGACAGCTACCTGGTGATTGAGCAGGGCGCCAATTACGGCGGGATAGACGGCGCCGGCCAGCAATACTGGTTTCATCCGGGCGATAGCGTGAGTGTCACGGTGGTCAACCCCCAGACCGGGAACCAATCCACGGCTACGGTGACGGTGGGCAGTCCGGACGCCACCGGCATCCCCTCCGTGCAGATGGGCGACGCTAACCGCACCTGCAACTGCGGGGGCACCAATGCCGCGCATACCGACCCCTTCAACACGCGCACCGGCAACTATAGTCGTGCAGATAAAGAAATCGAGAGGTGACCGTTAAGACGGGACACTCTACGCTGAAGCACATCGTTTGATTCTGCACGCTTCAGGAGGCGTCCCGTGGAGTTCAAGGTACGGTTTAGCGGTGTGACCATCAAGG
>JAICHN010000282.1 GCA_025924845.1 Chloroflexota bacterium
CTACCCCTGGGTCTTTGGACGCGGCAAGACTGAAGAGTGAGCCGCAGATCCCGGCGAAAAAGTAGACGTACAGGAATCGACCCGATCCGACGCAGCGCTCATAGAGGGGACCTACCATGTAGAGAGAAAAGCAGTTGACTGCCAGGTGCATCAAGCCTTCGTGGAGAAATATCGGCGTAATCAGCCGCCACCATTGCCCCTGATGGATAATCGCGAAATCGTCTTTCGCGCCGTACCGTTCCAGGGTTGCCCCGTTCTGAGAGCCGCCGTGCGTCTCCAGGAACAGATACATCGCCACGTTGATCGCCAGCAGGAGATACACCACAAACACGGGCCGCGCCTGGAGGCGCTGGTAGGCCGCGGCGGCGAGACGAAGCGCGTTGGGCGAACCCGATCCACCCGGCGTCAGAAGCCCCGCGCCGAGATAGGTGCCAAGCAGCCGCAAGCGGAGGCCGAGCGTACCATCGCCCGCCGCGATGCCGGCACGGTAGGCGGCGCGTTGGGCCGCAACCCGGCCCGGCCCGGACTCGACCTGGGCCAGGGCGGCCGTATAGCGCCACTGGTTGGGGTCGAGCGATCGCGCCATGCTCAGCGCGCGCCGCGCCGTATCAGCATCGCCGCTCTTCAGAAAGAGCAGGCCGAGTTGGTAGTAGGCCGGGGCAAAGCGCGGATCAGCCTGGATCGCCTCGCTAAATGCATCGGCGGCTGCCTGCGCGTTTCCCGCCGCCCGCGCGCACAGGCCTACGGCCAGATGAGCGCGGGCCAGGGTGGGGTCGCTCGCCAAAGCGGCGGCGGCGATTCGCGCCGCCTTTTCAAACTCGGCTCGCTCGGCCAGGGCCCAGGCACGCAGCGCCTGAGCCTCCGGAGAAACCCCAGAGGCGCGATCCGCGGCAAGAAGACGCAGCGCATCGTTGCCGCGTCCCCGCGTGATCAACGCATCCAACTGTTCGAGATGAGGGTTTGTCCCGATCGTGGTCATTCTCCGTGTACTTAGCTCCGCGCGGCGCCGCGTGGCTTGCCCTGCTGCTCAGGGTACAGCATGGCGCTCCACGCAGCGATTCCAGATGCAGCGATCCTTTACGCTCCGATCAAGCGCAGCGTCCCGTGCGCTACCTCCCATCGTTGGGCGTCGCCCGGGAACTCGGCGCCGCCCGATCCGTCGGCGCTGGTCACGAAGGTCTGCCGCCCCTCGCCTGCTACTTGTAGGATAGCGGCGCGACGGGCGGGGTCCAGTTCGGAAGTCGCGTCGTCCAGCAGCAGAATCGGCTGCTCCCCACTCCGCTGGTTCATGTAGGCCAGTTCGCCCAGCTTCATGGCGAGCGTCGCGGTGCGCTGCTGGCCGCGCGATCCGAAGGCCACGGCGTCCACGCCGTTCAGCGCGAAGCCGAGGTCATCGCGATGCGGGCCCACCAGGGACATGCCCGCCGCGATGTCCCGGCCGCGCTGCAGCGCTAAGGCGGCACGTAGCGCCTCGGTCGCCGCCAGGGCGCCCCCGGACGCCAGCTCGCTCGGCGCGGTCGAGAGGGCTGCTGGTCTATACTCTACGCTTAGCTTCTCCACCTGTCCGCTCAATTCGTGGTGACGCTGCGTGGCGATTTCGCCCAGAGCCAGAGTGGCGGCTGCCCGTTGAGCGACGATTCGGCCGCCGTAATCGCACAGTCCATCGTCCCAATAGGTGAGGGAACCGGCGGGCTGGGTCCGGTCGCGCACCTGGCGGAGCAAGGCGTTCCGCTGCACGATCACTTTGTTGTAGCGTGAGAGCGCCCGAAAATAGGCGGGGTCCAGTTGACAGAGCATGACATCCAGGAAGCGCCGGCGAACCGAGGGTGATCCGGCGATCAAGTCCACGTCGGCCGGCGCGAAGAAGACGGCATTGACCGTGCCGACGATTTCACTGGCCTTGCGCTCGGTCCCGTTCAGCTTGAATCGCTTTCGGGTTTGACCTTCCGTACCGCCTTCGCGGATGACAATTTCCACGGACTGCTCGGCGCCGCCGCGCTCGATCTGGCCTACGATCCGGGCAAAAGCGGTGGGACTAAGCGGGTCGCGTTCGGCCCACGAGATAAGTTCCGAGTCACTCCGGGCGCGGGTCGATTTGGTGGTCGCCAGCAGGTAGATCGCTTCGAGCAGATTGGTCTTACCCTGCGCATTGGCGCCATGGAGCAAAACGAGGCCGGGTTGGAATGCCGCATCAAGGGCCGCATAGTTTCGATAGTGACGGAGTGACAGATGACGAAGGAGCACTCGGCTAGCGCGGCACCGTCACCGGCATGATCACATGCAGGAACTCGGCCCCATCCACCGGGCGCAGAACGCCGGCCTGCGTCGGACCGAGAAGCTCGATCGCCGTTTGGGTCGAGTTCATCACGCCCAGGGCATCGGCAACATACTTACTGTTGAAGCCAATCGTAATCGCAGGCCCTTCAACCACGGCATCGACCACGCTGTCATTGTCGCCCACATCCTGCGTCTCGGCGCTCACGACGATCGTGCCTGCCCCGTCGCCGGCGGCCTCTATGGCAAGCTTCAGCAGGCTGGATCCGTCGCGCGCGAAATAGCCCGCGATCCGCACCGCCTTGAGCAGGTCGGCCGTATTGGCGACCACGCGGGTCTTGTACTCCTTGGGGATGATCTGCTTATAGTTGACGAATTGCTCGCTCTGTAAGGTGGCCAGGAAATCCACGTTCTCCATATGAAAGAGGATCTGCCCACGATTAGGCGTAACCGTAATCGCCACGGCGCTGTCGTCGTCGGCCAACACGCGTCCAAGCTCGGCTACGGTACGAGCCGGAATGAGCACGCTGAAATCCGCCGCGCAGGGTGTGCTGAGCACGGCAGAGCGGACCGACAGGCGGTACGCATCGGAAGCGGTCATGGTGATCTTATCGCCGGAGAAGGTGGTGTATACGCCGGTCAGCGGGCCACGCGTGCTGTCGCTGGAGGCGGAGAAGACTACCTGATTGATCATGGAGCGGAGGGCGCCTGCCCCTACCACGGCGGAAGGAGTATCGGCGATACTGGGAATAAGCGGGAACTCGTCGGCATCGATGCCCCGAATATTGGCGGAAAAGCGGGCGCTCCGAATGTGCGCCACGGTCTGGCTCTCGGGTGTGGCTATTTCCACCTGATCATTCGGCAGCGAATTGACAAATTCGGTTAACAAACGGGACGGGAGAGTTACCGCTCCGTCCTCAAAAATCATCGCCGGCACCCACAACGTGATCCCGATTTTCAAATCGGTGGCCGATAGGCGAAGCCGCCCGTCATCGGTGGCGACCAAGACGTTGCTCAGCACGGGCAACGAACTTGCCGCCGCGCTGCTCACCCCCCGATTGACCACCGATAGGCCGCGACTCAGCGTTTCCTGTGAACACGAAAGCTTCATGCACGCCCCTCCGCTGGGCCGCGTGAACTTCTACCATGGCGCGGCCCCAAGCGCCGCTCGTCGTCGCCGTCCAGAAGGGTAACTCGCGCCCTGGAGCATGGACCGTTGAAGTAACGGGGAGTATGATACAGCTTGCGGAGATGCCCCACAAGGCAGTAATCAGCAGTCGGGGAGGACTTCATGAATTGGCTCCTGCGTCGTCCAGGTTTGTATTTGATCGTCCACTGGACCGTCACCCTTGCGCTGATTGCCATCTTTCTTGTGCCCTGGCCATTCCATTCCGGCCAATCCTCCAGCCAACCCCCCGCGCCGGCCTCGTCTTCTGATGCCGTGACCTTGCTCACCGGTCAGGTGGTGCGCCTGGACCGCCACAACCTGCCGCTTGATACAGCGGGACTCACCCTCAGCATGGGTGACAACGGTGATTCCTACGCAACACCGGACGCGGTGCGCATTCAAGCAGGCTCCTACTGGGATCCCACCCTATTCGATGTGTCATATCTCACCGCCAACGGTTTTGACGACCGGCAGTCCTCCACGGTTCCGGTTATCGTGCAGTTCGCGAACCACGATCTGGCGGCGCGGGCCATGCGGGAAGGACTGGTCGACCAGGGAATCAAGGTCACGCACCTCTTCGAGTACGAGCCGATGGTCTCCGGCTATGTGAGCAAGGATGGACCGTTCGTACCCGCCGCGCCCGACACCAGCGAGGGCGTGACCGCCGTGTGGCTTGACGCCGTCGCCACCGAAAGCCCCGAAGTCGTGACGCCCGCGCTCGATTCGGCGCGTCCCCTGGTCGAGGCGCCGCTGGCCCATGCCAAGGGCTATACCGGCAAGGGTATTCGCATCGCCGTCGTGGATACCGGCATCGATGGGAATCATCCCGACCTCAAGGGTCGCATCGTGGCCGCGCAAAACTTCAGCTCGGATAGCGACACCATCGATCATATGGGACACGGCACGCATGTGGCGAGTATCGCCGCCGGCACCGGCGCCGCCAGTGACGGGAAATTTATGGGCATCGCTCCGCAAGCGGAGTTGATCAACGCCAAGGGACTGAACCGCAACGGCGGGGGCACAGACAGCAGTATTATGCAGGCCATGGAATGGGCCGCCGACCAGGGAGCGCGGATTGAGAACCTCAGTCTGGGCAGTTCCGCCACGAACGGCACCGACCCTCTGTCCCAGGCCGTGAACGAGATCAGCGCCAAGAAGAACGTACTTTTCGTGATCGCGGCGGGTAACTCGGGCCAGGGTATAGGCAAGGGGCGACTGGTATCGGCGCCGGGAGCGGCGGACGCCGCGCTAACCGTAGGCGCCATCGATAAGAACCGGCAGCTGGCTGCCTTTAGCTCACGTGGCCCTCGCTATGGCGATGACGCGTTAAAACCCGATATCGTGGCGCCGGGCGTCCAGATCATGGCGGCACGCGCCAACGGCAAGGCCGGGAACTGGTATGTTGCCTATTCCGGCACCAGTATGGCCACGCCGGTAACGGCCGGAGCGGCAGCGCTGGTCTGGCAGATGCATCCCACCTGGACCGCTGCCGAGGTGAAAGATGCCCTGATGAACGCGGCGGTGCCGATTGGCGCGCAATGCGCCGGCTGCGACGGCTTCGTTGGCGCCTATGATCAGGGCGCCGGCTTGGTCGCGCTATCCGGCAATCTCCAGCAGGCCGCGCTGATCGAACCGGCCGGGATCAGT
The DNA here is from genome assembly GCA_025924845.1 of Chloroflexota bacterium. Next base: position 5,090 of record JAICHN010000282.1, read on the forward strand.
TTCGGGTCGCTCAAGGCGAAGGAGAAGCTGGAACGGCAAGTTATCGTGCGCAACGTGACCGGCGCCACGCTGCAACTGACTCTGGGCGGCAGAATCCAGAATCCATCGGGTGACGCGCAGGCCGGCCTCTCCATCTCCACGCCCGAACTTACCCTGGGCCCAGGCGCCACGGCGCCGGTCATCCTGGCGATCACCGGGCCAACCGCCAAGGGATCGTATACGGGCGAGTTGGTCCTCTCGAATCAAGACGGCAAGCGCGCCGCGCGGGCCGCCTTCGCCTTCGTAGTACGCTAAGGAGTAGGTGATGAGCAAGGATGGCCAGGTAAATCGCGCCAAACAGGACTTGGCGCGGGCGCTCAAGGTAGACAAAGACACGATCGGCGTAAAGTCCGTGACTCCCACGCAGTGGAACGACGCATCGCTGGGCCTGGCCAAGGGTGGCGGTTCGTTCGCCATGGTGATGATCGACGGCTACATTATCGAGTTGGAACATGGAGGGCGCACTTACCGCTACCACGCCGACGAGGATAGCAGGGTGGAGCGCGCCTGGTAACCCACGAAAGGATCCCACCCACGATGGCCGAGGCCTATCTGAACTACATCGGGGGGCAATGGCTGCCCGCTCGCTCCGGAAACACCTTCGAGAGCCGCAACCCAGCGCACCCCAGTGAGGTGATCGGGGTGTTTCCGCGCTCGGGTGGGGCCGATGTCGCGGCCGCCGTGACCGCGGCGGCGGAGGCACACCGATCCTGGCGTTTGACGCCCGCACCTCACCGAGGCGAGGTCGTCTTGAAAGCGGCCTTGATTATCGAGCAGCGCAAGGAAGAGCTTGCCCGACTGATGACCCGTGAGATGGGCAAGGTGCTGGCCGAATCACGAGGCGATGTCCAGGAAGCGATCGACATGGGCAAATACATCGCGGGTGAAGGACGCCGCTTTACGGGGCAGACCGTGCCATCTGAATTGCGCGACAAATTCGCCATGCTCATTCGCGACTCGATCGGCGTGGTGGGATTGATCACACCCTGGAACTTTCCCCTCGCCATTCCATCCTGGAAGATCTTCCCCGCGCTCCTCTGCGGCAACGGCATCGTGTTCAAGCCCGCCGAAGATACCCCTGCCGTGGCTACCGAGTTCGTGCGCATCCTGCAAGAGGCAGGCGTGCCGCCCGGCGTCCTCAATATCGTCCATGGTTACGGCCCCGAAGCCGGCAAACCCCTCCTGGAAGATCCCCGCGTACGCATGATCTCTTTCACCGGCTCCAGCGAGGTGGGCCGGTTGATCGCCGAGCAAGCCGGCAAGGCGCTCAAGCGCGTGTCCCTTGAGCTGGGTGGTAAGAATGCGATCGTCGTAATGGATGACGCGGACGTCGATCTGGTGGTGGACGGGGCCTTGTGGGGCGGCTTCGGCACCTCCGGCCAGCGCTGCACCGCCAGCAGTCGGCTTATCGTGCAGCAAGGGATCGAGGGCAAGGTGACCGAGGCCCTGGTCGAGCGAGTGCGTTCGCTGAAAGTGGGTGATGGTCTTGATCCCGACGTGGATGTGGGGCCGCTGATTAATCGCGAGCAACTGGACCGAGTTCATCACTACACCGAAGTCGGCACCGGCGAGGGCGCTCGCCTCCTTACGGGCGGTAAGCTGCTGGCCGATCAATTGGACAATGGTTACTTCTATGCCCCAACCCTGTTCGATAAGGTAGACTCTTCGATGCGCATCGCACAGGAGGAGATTTTCGGCCCGACCGTGGCGATTATGGGCGTGAAGGACTTCGATCAGGCGATCGAGGTAGCCACCGGTACCGAGTATGGGTTGTCCCTTTCGATCTACAC
>JAICHN010000283.1 GCA_025924845.1 Chloroflexota bacterium
CCGGTGTACCGGAATATCGGTGCTCCGGGGACCACGGGTAAGATCAGGAGAAGTATCGATGCGCGATCTGGTGGAGTACGTGGCCCAGTCACTGGTCACGCAGCCCGAGTTAGTGCGCGTGACCGAAGTCGAGGACAACGGCGTACTGGTGATCCAGCTTCAGGTGGCGCCCGAGGATATGGGGAAGGTAATTGGCCGGCAAGGGCGGATTGCCAACGCGCTCCGCTCGCTGCTCAAGGTCGCTTCCATGCGTCAGGGTCGCCGCTGCGTGCTGGAGATCCTCTAGGCGTGCCGGAGGAAGCAAGGGCGAGCGGCGATGATGCTGACTGGGTACTGATCGGCGTCGTCGCCGGCGCGCACGGCGTACATGGTGAAATGAAAGTCGATCTGCAGACCGACTTCCCCGATCGCTTCAAGCGCCTCGACACGATCTATACCGGGCCGGACCATGTGCCGGTGCCGATCACCGGGGTGCGGAAACTGCATGGACGGGTCGCCCTCCGCGTCGCATCCGTCACCGATCGGGACGCCGCGCAGGCCATGCGCGGCACCGAACTGTATATCCCGGCCTCCCAGATTATGCCCCTCCCCGCCCACACCTATTACCGCGACCAGATTATTGGGCTCCAGGTGGTGACCACCGCCGGCGATCCGCTCGGTACGATTACCGATATTCTGGTCACCGGCAGCAACGATGTCTACGTGGCGCACGACGGGCAGCGCGAAGTATTAATCCCCGCCCTTAAGGAGATTGTGCGTGAGGTGGACGTAGAGGGCGGACGCATGGTGATCGATCCGGTAGACGGCCTGCTGTAAGATCCTGTCCATGCGCATCGACATCTTCACGCTTTTCCCCGAGATGTTCGCCGGCCCCTTCGGCCTCAGTATCGTCGGTCGCGCCGCCGCCCGCGAACAGGTACGCATTACCCTCCACAACTTCCGCGACAACGCGACCGACCGTCACCACACGGTAGACGATTACCCCTACGGCGGCGGCGCGGGCATGGTGCTCCGTCCCGAACCGCTCTTCGCCTCCGTGGAGGCGGCGAATCTCCCGGCCGATGCCCCGATCGTCCTCCTCACCCCGCAGGGCCGGCCGTTCAATCAGCAAACGGCCGCGCGGTTGGCCGTGTCTCCAACCCTGGCCCTGATCTGCGGCCACTACGAGGGGGTGGACGAACGGGTGCGCCGCTACCTGGCAACCGAGGAGATCTCACTGGGAGATTTCGTGCTGAGCGGCGGCGAGATTGCCGCCATGGCGGTGGTGGATGCCGTGGTCCGCCTGCTCCCCGGCGTGATCGACCCGGAATCACTGGCCGAGGAATCGCACCACGCCGCCCTCCTCGAATATCCACACTATACGCGCCCGGCCGAGTTTCGCGGTTGGAGCGTCCCTGAAGTCCTTCTCTCCGGGAATCACGCCCTGATCGCCCGCTGGCGGCGTGAGCAATCACTGCGCCGCACCTGGGAGCGCCGCCCCGAACTCCTGGCAGCGGCGCCCGTTCGCGCTACGCTCACCGTAGCGGAGCAGCAGCTAATCGCGTCCTGGGAGGCCGAAGCGACGGACCATGCCGGCGAGGCGGAGCCGGGCGCGCCAAAAGTTATCCCCGCGCCTGTGGATAACTGACTGTTACTCTGGGGATAACTCGTAAAGAACATCGGGAACTCCGCGCATAACCCACTTGCGATTATCTACCGCTCCTCGCGGCCCGCAACGTGGGTACCATGGAGGCGGTGTCGGATCGGCACTGAACGATTGATTGCCAGGTTCAGGAGGACGCATGGCCCACCAGATCGATCATGATGCATTGATTGAGGCCGCGACCGAAGCCCATGCGCGCGCCTACGCCCCTTACTCGCACTTCCAGGTCGGGGCCGCGCTGCTTGGCGAATCGGGGCGGATCTATCGGGGCTGCAATGTGGAAAACGTCTCCTACGGCTTGACGAGTTGCGCCGAGCGGAACGCCGTCTTCGGGGCCGTGCTGGCCGGCGAAGCTTCGCTCCGAGCCGTGGCCGTGGTGACCGGAGCCGCTACCCCAACCGCGCCCTGCGGCGCCTGCCGCCAGGTATTGGTCGAGTTCGCCCGGCACGGCGATATGGAGGTGATTCTCGCCACCCTGGACGGCGCCCGCACCCTGACCACCCTGAGCGCCCTCCTCCCGCTCAGCTTCCGCGAGTTCAGTCCCACCGCCGGTTAGCCTTGAAGAGCGCGGACCTGCGACTGCGGTCCCCGGCTGCCCACCCCGCCCCTTGATGCACGAGCTCACGTCAGGAATGGATTATGGGCCCGTTCCCGGCCAATCGTCGTGGTGGGGCCGTGGCCCGGATAGACCGTGGTGTCGTCCGGTAAGACCAGCAGCTTTTCACGAATGCCCTTCAAGAGCAGCGCGCCGTCGCCTCCCGGCAGGTCGGTACGCCCCACCGAGTTCTGAAACAACACGTCGCCGCCGATCAGGATGCCTGGTCGGTAGAGACAGATGCTGCCCGGGCTGTGTCCCGGCACATGCAGCACCTGCCATGTTACTCCCGCCAACTGCACATCCTCGCCCTCGCGAAATTCGCGATCGGCGGGCGGCGAGGGCGGCGCGCTCAGGCCGAACCGTGCCGCTGAATCCGGCGCGGCGGCCATAAGGTGGGCGTCGGCGGGATGGAGGTAGATCGGCGCCGTGGGGGCCAGGGCCTTGAAGGCAGCGTCCCCCACCACGTGGTCGAAATGCCCGTGCGTGTTGACGATCGCCTCCAGGCGCCGACCGCCCGAACGGACGAAGGCCAGGGCCGGATCGTAGTCAAACGAGGGGTCTACAATCACCGTCGAACCGCTATCCCCGTCGTAGAGCACGTAGACCCCGTTATCCATCGGTCCACAACGAAACGCTTCAATCACCAGGGTCATCCGATTGTCCCCTCTCTACATCATCTTCAGCTATTGATTACGCCTGGCCAGGGCAAAGCACGTGGTTCGCGTCCGTGAAATGATACTGTTGGCAAAATAGATCTCATCGGGACACCACCTGGGAGCGCGAGCATCTCGCTCGTCCCGTCGTGGCGATCAACGGGGACGAGCAAAATGCTCGCGCTCCCAGCACGATCGCTCCGTAGCCGCCGTTCATGCCAATTCGCCAATAGTATCTGAAATGGGCCACACCCGGCCGCAGCCGTTCGTCCCTGCCTTGCGACCGCAGTCGCAGGTCCCACAAATCTCCCCAGAAGGTGTATCATCGCCTTCTATCACCCGGTGCTCTATGTTACACTCGGGCCGTTGTCAGTCACCCTCCGTCCGCTGGGAAGGCATTCACTCTTGATGATCCGCGCCGCGCGGCGCTTTTGGCGCGCGCTCGTATTCCTCCTCCTGCTCCTCGCGGTCTCTCCCTGGCCCTCCGCCCGCGCCGCCGGCGGAGCGCCGTCCTTGAATCTTACCTATCCGCCGCCGCCTTTGCTGGGCGGCGCCGCCATTGTCTACGACCGTGACGCCAATCGCGTGCTCTACGCCGTACACCCGGATCGACCCCTCCCCATGGCCAGCACCACCAAGCTGATGACCGCGCTCCTGGTGCTGGAGCACGGCAAGCTGGAGACGTTGGCCACGGCAAGCGCGAACGCCGTCAGTGTGGGCGGCTCGACCATGAACCTCTATACAGGCGAGGTACTCAGCCTGCGCAATCTCCTCTACGGCCTGCTTCTCCCTTCCGGCAACGACGCGGCCGTGGACCTGGCCGAGGCGGTGGGGGGCACGGAGGAGCACTTCGTGGCCATGATGAACGCCCGCTGCGCCAAGCTCGGCTGCACCCATACCCACTTTACCTCGCCCCACGGTCTGGACATGGTGGGCCAATATGCCTCGGCGCGCGACCTGTTGCGCATCGTTCGGGCCGACCTCCACTACGCCACCTTCCGTGGGATCATGGACACCCGTACCTACTCTATCCCCGGCGGCCCTCAAAACAATGCCCACTACCTGGTCAACGTCAACGAGCCGCTCTGGTGGTATCCAGGAGTCGTGGGCGCCAAGCCGGGGAACACCGATAACGCCGGCTTCTGCGACGTACTCGTGGCCCGACAGGCAGGGCGGCATGTCATCGTCGTCACCCTGGGCATGCCCGACCGCTATACCGACGTGCGCAATCTCCTTAATTTCGCGTTCGCCGACTTCACCTGGCACTCGCCCACCGTCATACCCACGCTGCTGGAGGAACGCCTCTTCCCAGCCGATGACTTCAGCGGGGACTCGCCCTACCGCTATCTGATCGGGACCGACGCGCGCGGGCGACCCTACCGCTACTACGTCGGCACCGGCTATTATTTGCAAGCACCGTTCCTCCAATACGCCCTCGATTATCCGTCGCTTGGCCTCCCTACCAGCGAAGCGGTATCCAAGGGCGGCGTGGCCGTGCAGCGCTTCGGGACGACCGTGTTGATTTACGACGCACGGACTGCTACCTTCAGCCGGGAATAGGACGTGCGGGGAAGTGGTCATCTAGTACGGCTTGGCCGGCTTACCTTGGCGGTTCCGTTAGGTTCCTACAAGCGCGAGGAAACGTACGCCAAGTTGTCCTTAACATAGGGCACGGATCGAGCAAAGGAGGAGCCGGCGCGTGGATCTCAGGCAGGTACAGACAGGGTACGCCTTCCCCCGGCAGACTCTTACCCTGGATGAGGCAACCGTTGCCGCCTATGTGAAAGCGGTGGAGAATCCTAGCCCGCTCTATAGCGGCCCCGAGGCGCTGGTCCCTCCCTTGGCTATTCTCGCCCTCTCCATGCGTGGACTGGCCGACCTGTTGGCGCGCTACCCCGGCGCCACCCATGCCTCCCAGCGTCTTACCGCCGTTCGGCCGACCCGCGTCGGCGACACCGTGACCGCCGACCTCACCGTGCGTGCCCGCTCCGAACGGCGCGGCTTCGCGGCCCTGATCCTCGAGGTGCGAGTGGAGGACGGCCCTGCCCTCGTCCTGGACGGCGAAATGCTCTTGATGGTGCCGCTGAATGCGGGGAGCGCCGCCGATGGCTGAGCATGGACTTAGGGCGGTGCCGGGCGAGACGCTTGGCCCGCTGGAGATTCTGATTACGGCTGAACGTGTGCGCGCCTACGCCGCGGCAAGCGGTGACCACAATCCTATCCATCTGGATCCCGCGTTCGCCGCCGGCACGCGCTACGGCGGCACTATCGCGCACGGCATGTTGCTTCTGGCCTACCTCGCCCGACTGATGAGCGCCCGTTTCGGCCGCGCCTGGCCGGAAAACGGTCAACTCGACGCGCGCTTCCGCGGCCCCGCTAGGGTGGGCGATCCGATCCGCGTGGTAGGCGAGGTGCAGGCCGTCGACCAGTCGGCCGAGGGTCTGCACGTACGCTGCGTCCTCCGCTGCGAGGACCGGGACGGCCAGGTCCTGGTCCAGGCCACGGCACGGGTGCGGGTCGCCGGCTGAGCAGCACTCCACAGGATGAGGGCCGGGGATATTTATCCCCGGCCCTCATCCTGTTTGTACAAGGATTGCTGGGGATACCCTGCCGTGAAACTCGTGGATAACCTATGGTTTCCCTGTGGATAACTGTGGGTAAAGACTGGATAAGTACCGCGAGCGCGGCGGATAAGCAGTTGCTCCCAAGAGAAACGGGCGGCGTATTCCCGGCGGCGCGGGGGTGTGGATAAGGGCCTGGTCAGCGTTTGCGTGCCCCTCCTTTAGATGATAGGATGGCCAAGATTTTCAAAGGTAGGAGGGTCAAAATTATGTTGGCACCGCAGCGATCTCTGGTCCAGGGGCAGCCGCCAAGGTACTCGTTTTCATCCTTTGTGTACGGGCCGGAAAGCTTGCTTGCCTACCGGGCGGCTTTTGTGGTCGCCCATTCGCCCGCTGAGGTCTATAATCCGCTCTACATTCAGAGCGCGCCGGGGATGGGGAAAACCCACCTCCTCAAGGCGATCGCCCAGCAGCTGGCGCTCCGCCCCGATCTGCATCATGTGATCTACGTACCTGCCGAGACGCTTTCGCAGGAATTGACCGCCAGCATTCGCCAGCGTCGCACCGAGGCATTCCGTGATCGCTACCGTACCGCCGATGCCCTGCTGATCGATGATCTGCCAGTGCTGGCGGGACGCACGGCCGTGCTGGAGGACCTTACCTACACCATCGACTCCTTGCGTGCCGGCGGCCGACAGGTCGTGGTGAGCGGCGAGAACGACCTCACCATGCTCAAGGGGCTGCCCGATCGCCTCCGCTCCCGCCTCCTCTCCGGCCTTGTCGTCAAAATCGGTAAGCCCAGCCTGCGTACCCGCCTGGTCCTGGCCAAGGCGTTCGCCTCCTATACGCAAACCTGGTTCACGGCCGAGGCCCTCCACTTGCTGGCCTACCGGACGGCGGGCGGCGTCAACGAGCTGGAGACCGCGATCCGCCGCTGCGCGCACCTGGCGCCGCACGGGACCGTGGTCGGCGCGGGCGTGGTCAAGGGTGTACTCAGCGATCTGCTGCGCCAGGCCCAAAACGCCCCCGTGCGCGGCGATGTGGACACCATCCTGCGCGCGGTCTGCGCCGAGTTCGGCGTCACCAAGGACGACTTGTTGAGCAAGAAGCGCGAGGCCACCATCTCGCAGGCCCGTCAGATCACCATGTACCTGCTGCGTGAGGATGCCGGGCTGACCGTGGCCCGCATCGGCCGCGAACTGGAACGCGATCACTCCACCGTGCTCCATGGCTGCAAGCGCATCGAATCGTCCATCGTGACCAGCGACGACTCGATCCTGTCCGCCATCTCAGCCGTCCGCGAGAACCTGCTGGATGCCCTGACCTGATCCAGCCGCTCACACGGCAAGATAATCGGCGATGGCGGTGAATACGGGAGGCTCATTCCACTGGCAGCTGGGGAAGGAGTTCTCGGCCAGAGAAATCGATGACCGATTCCTTCTATGAC
>JAICHN010000284.1 GCA_025924845.1 Chloroflexota bacterium
CGCGCCGCGCGCGCCGCCGCGGTTGTGTCCGCCGAGTCTTGCGCGCTCGCCTGGGACACCGGGGGTATCCGACCAAGCGCCAGGGCGCCGGCCCAGATGCCGGTCAGACCCGCGAAGCGTCGGCGGCTGATCGCCTGTTCGCCGGCATCATCTGATTGCTGCCATGGTTCATTGTCCGGCACCATCCTTGACTATCCCTTCGGCCCACTTGCTCGGCGCCGCGGCGTCTTCTGCCTGGTCGATGGAGCTTACTCCGCGACGCCGGCCCAGACCCGGCTGGGCGGCGAAAACAGAAAAGCCGGTTGGCGGGAAGGAGGCTCCGTACACCGGAGCTTGACGACCAACAACAGTCTACAGTATACATTGCCGTAATAGAAGCGAAAACAAGGGAGCGATGTTCCATGCTGCCTGCGCTGCCCGTCTTCAGCCGCGAAGAGATTGACGGTATCGAGCATCTCCACTTGAGCAACGCCGCGATCTCGCTCCGCATCCTCCCAGCGATCGGGGGGAAAATCATCTCCTTACGCTCGAATGGGACCGGCCGCGAGTTTCTGCTCCCACCGCGCAAGCCGTATGCGCTTCCCACCTACGGCGGCGCCTTCCCCGACTCCGATTTCAGCGGGTGGGATGAGTGCTTTCCGGCGATCGCTGCCGGCCCGTATCCGGCCGATCCCTGGCGCGACGTCATGATCCCGGATCATGGTGAGGTCTGGACTCTTCCCTGGTCATGGCGCTATCGCACCGGCGTGCTGTACATGGTCACGCATGGAGTCCGCTTCCCCTACCGGTTGGAACGTTGGCTCGATCTGCGCGCACCCGACCGGATAACCGTACGCTATCGTGTACGCAACCTCTCCCCCTTTCCCTTCCCCTGTCTCTGGTCGCCGCACCCGATGCTGGCTCCTTCGCCCTCCTGGCGGATCCTGATCCCTCCAGGCGTCACCCTACGCGTGGACTCAAGCCTGGATGATCGGCTGGGATCCTACCTGGATAAGGTGACGTGGCCCGTAGGCGGAGGCGTGGGTCGGCAAGAGTTGCGCCTCGATACCGTAGGCCCTCCCAACCAGGGATATGCGTACAAGATCTTTGCCGCGGGCCTGACTCACGGATGGGCAGGCGTCCATGACACGGTGACGGATGAGGCGCTTCTCTTTACCTTCTCTCCGAAGATCATCCCCTATGTCGGCATTGCGGTGGCAACCGGAAGCCCGGACCCAGGGCAGGTGTTCGGCTACTACGCCATCGTCGAACCGTGCAACGGTTGGCCGGACAGCCTGGCTACCGCTGTGACCAGGGGCGCCGGTATCACGCTGCCGCCGTTGGGAAGCCGAACCTGGCAGTTCCAGTTGCGCCTGGAAAAGCCATTCATGCGCCCGCGCTGGGCCCACGCCGATTCGCTGAAGCATGCATCACGCTAACGCGGCAATAGGGATTCGCCGAGAGGGATCGCATGACCACGGAAACCCATGTGCTGAATCAGAGAAAACCATAGGGGCGGGGAGACGAACGCCATGACTGAACGGGAGCAAAATCCGACGGGTAATCCAGCCGGCATGCATTGGCGCCCGAACGGCGTCCGCTATACTTCCGGCCTGACTATCTACGACGAAGCACTGATCGAGGGCCGCTGGGTAGGACGTTACTGGGCCGCTACCGGCTTCGTCGAGGTGGAGGAAAACATAGACGCGAGCTTGCGCAAGGCGAGCGGTGCGCACCTGCCAACGCAAGCCTTCGACCTGACGATTGATGGGCAGGCCCTGCATTTCGGCTGGCGTTTGGTCGAGACCGGTGAACAGCCGCCGGAGCGGGCAGGCACCCGTCACGCCGTAGTAACGCTGGCCCATCAATTGCGGCCAGTGGTAGTCAAGATCCACACGGTGCTGGACGGCGGCCCGGTTCTGGAGCGTTGGCTGGAAATCACCAACACCGGCGAGCAGCCCGCGGCGCTGGCGGCGGTCGCGCCCTGGTCCGGCGTGCTGCTGTATACGCGGGGCGGCGGTCCCTATGGACCTTTACCTGGGCGCGACGGCCGTCAGTTCTCGATCGGCCGGTTCGTGGACCCACTTTGGGGTAACGAGGGAGATTTTGTCTGGGAAACACTGCCCTGGGGCGCGTTCCGGCTGGAGAGCCGGCGCGGGCGGTCGGGTCGTCCGGCTCCCTTCTTCGTAGTGCGCGGCGAGGCGACCGGCGAATTAGCCATCGGCGAACTGGCCTGGTCGGGAAACTGGGCTATTGAGTGTACCTGTGAGGAGGACCAGACCACCGGTGCCGCCTGGCTGGCCTGGAGGGCCGGCCCACAGGCGCCGGCGCCGATGCGCATGTTGGCCCCGGGAGAGACGATAGCGACACCGGCTATGCATCTCGGCTACCTGCATGGCGATCTCGACGACGCTGTACAGGCGATGCATAGCCACGTGCGGTCGTCGGTCTTCCTGCCGCAGCCGGAAGGCCGAGCCGATCGGGTGGTCTACAATCACTGGAGTTATGCGCGTCATGAGTTGAGCGAGCCGATATTGCGTCACGAGATTGAGGTGGCGCACACCGTGGGCGCTGAACTTTTCATCGTGGATGCGGGCTGGTTCGGCCGCAGCGGATCGAACTGGGCCACGACAGTCGGTGACTGGGAGGCGGGCGACCGCTTGCCCAATGGGCTGGAGCCGATTTTCGCCTACGCGCGCGAGCGGGGGTTGCTCTATGGCCTATGGATGGACGCCGAGCGGATCGGTCCCGAGTCCCGCATAGCCCGTGAGCATCCCGATTGGGTGCTGCAACGGGACGGCAAACCGGTGGTCGGCGCCTTGAATTTGCTGAACGAGGCGGCCTCGACATGGCTTGAGGAACAGATCAACCGCTTGGTTGATCGCTACGATCTGGATTTATTCCGCCTGGACTACAACGTCGATGTAGGTGAGGGCGGCTACCGTACGCATGAGGGGTATTATGAGAACTCACTCTGGCGCCACTACGAGGTGCTGTACGGGATATTCGACCGCCTGCACGCCCGCAAGCCGAACCTGCTGCTGGAAAATTGTGCCAGCGGCGGCGGCCGCACCGACCTGGGACTTTTGCGCCGGTTCCACTACACCTGGATTACCGACTGGCCCGGGCTGCCGCGCAGCGTCAAAATCTTCAACGGCATGACCCTCGCGCTGCCGCCCGAGGCATGCGATAGGAACGCCGGCGTGGGTCAGGATGGTCATTTCCAGGGCGATCTGACTACGCAGATCCGGTCGTGTATGTTGGGACACTTTACGCTAACGGGGATCTACCCGGCAGGTGAGAGCGGCGACGCGGCACACCTGGCGGAGGTGCAACGCCTGGTGACGGTCTATAAAGAGCGGATCCGCCCGTGGCTGCGGGCGAGCCGGGTCTACCACCATACCCCAGTTTTACCCGGACGAGAGCCGAGCGGCTGGTGCGTGATCGAGATGATCGCGGCTGATCGGGAACAAGGAGCAGTGGGCATTTTTCGCCTGGCCGGTCCAGGTGAGTCACTGTATACCTTCCGCCCGCGCGGGTTGGCCGAGGACCGGCGCTATCAGGTGACACACGACAATTCGGGCCGGAGCAGCGAATGGACGGGCGCAGCGCTGATCGAGCACGGCTTGACCGTGAGATTGGACCGCCCACTTGCCTCGGAATTGCTGCTCCTGACGGCGCTATAGAAGGAAAGGGACACACGCTGTGCGCAGGGAATCCATCATCCCCGGAACGACGCCGCAAGATATGCTCAAGAGCCGGACTTGGGCGGATCCTTTCATCTCTGATGCGAAACATCTTCCCTTCTCCTTTATTTACGATGGGCGGAAAATCACCGGCATCCCCTCAAGTTGGACGCCCATGCGTACGGATCGGCGCGTTGACGCCAATATCGTGGAAACCACTTTCGAGGGTACCGATCCCCAGACCGGGCTGCAGGCGCGGGTTGAATGGTTGCGCTACACGGATTATCCGGTTGTGGAATGGACAGCTTGGCTAACCAACACCGGCGATGAGCCCACGCCGATTCTCAGCGAGGTGCAGGGGTTGGACGGCGTATTCGCGGGCGCTTCTCCCGTACTCTATCACTGCAACGGCGATTATTATAGCGAAGCCGGCTACACGCCCCAGAATACATCGCTCGCGGTCGGGGAGACGCTGACCTTCGCGCCCAACGGCGGTCGGTCCTGCGACGGTGCCTTCCCCTACTTCCGCCTTGCTTTTGACGGGGGCGGCATGACCATTGCCGTGGGTTGGCCGGGCCAATGGTCAGCCGGCTTCACGGGCCGTGCCGGCGGCGTCGCGATCACGGCCGGGCAGGAACAGACCCACCTACGCTTGCTGCCCGGCGAAACCATTCGCACCCCGCGCATCACCATTCTCTCCTGGGCCGGCGATCAGGAGCGCGCGGTCAACCTGTGGCGCCGTTGGTATCTGGCGCATGTCTTGCCCCGGCCCAATGGACAACCGTTGCGGCCGTTGTTGACCGCCGCGGCGACGGACGAGGGCGAGGAATTCACTGCCGCCACGGAAGTCAATCAGATCCATCTCATGGATCGATTCAAACAGCACGGTTTCGATTTCGATGTGTGGTGGATCGACGCGGGCTGGTATCCCTGCTACAACGAGGATCACCAACGCCGCTGGACTCTGACCGGGACTTGGGAACCTGATCCGGAGCGTTTTCCCCGCGGCTTCCGTCCGGTTTCCGATCACGCCGCCAAGAACGGGGCGGATTTGCTGATCTGGTTTGAACCGGAACGCGTGGCGTCGAACACACAACTCGTTAAGGACCGTCCGGAATGGCTCCTGCACAGTTCGGCCCCGAGGAAGGGATCGGCCCAATTCTCCTCGTTGCTCAACCTGGGCAACCCGGAATGCCGGCAGTGGCTCACCGATCATTACTGTAAGCTGATTCAAGATAACGGCATCAAAATCTATCGACAGGATTTCAATTTTCCGCCGCTCACCTACTGGCGGGAAAATGAACCGGTGGATCGCCAGGGGATCAACGAGAATCTGCATATACAGGGATATCTACGGTTCTGGGATGATCTGCTCGCCCGCAATCCCGGCCTGTGGATCGACTCGTGCGCCTCGGGAGGACGACGGAACGATCTGGAGACGATGCGTCGTTCCGTGCCCTTGCACTACACGGATTATGGGTACGGCATCCATCCGGTGAAGCTCGCCTTCCACCACACACTCTATGCCTGGATCCCCTACTTCAAAGAGTTTACGATCTCCTGGGATCTGAACGGCCCCGAGGACTCTACCAGGTTCGATCGGCAGCTTGACAGCTTCTCCTTTCACTGCGCGATGGCGCCAATGCTGTTCCTAACCCTGGATAGCCATAGGAACGATTATGATTACGCCCTCGGTAGACAAATGACCGCTATCTGGCGTAAGGCTTCCAATCTGCTGTTAAACGGCGACTACTATCCGCTGACCCCGTTCAGCAAGAATCCCGATCGTTGGGTAGCACGACAGTTTGATCGTCCGGAAACCGGAGAAGGATTGATCCAGGGAATCCGGCTCGCGGCGTGCGAAGAGGAGCGTACTACCGTCGTCCCGCGCGGCCTCGAACCGGAGGCAACCTACATCCTGGAAAACCCGGAGACCGCTGAAACGCGTGAGATCAGCGGATCCGTCCTCGTGCATGACGGCTTGACCTTTGAACTCCCAAAGCGTAACGGGGCCATCTGGTTCTATACGAAGAAACGATAGGGGGGGTTTCAGCTATGAAGGCAGGACGAAGCATGCCGGGCACCACGGCGGACGATATGCAGCAAAGTCGCCACTGGACGGATCATTTTCTCTCCGCCCCGGAACATCTCCCTATTTCCTTTGTCTACGATGGGCGAAAGGTCACCGGCATTCCCTCAAGCTGGGACGCCAAGCGCGTCGACCGGCGCGTTGATGCCGCAATCGTGGAAACCACGTTCGACGGTACCGACCCGCGGACCGGACTGAACCTGCGAGTTGAATGTGTGCGTTACGACGACTATCCGGTCGTGGAGTGGACTGCCTGGCTGACCAACACCGGCAGTTCGCCAACCCCAATTATCAGTGACCTTTATGGATTGGACGGCGCATTCGCCGGCGCCTCTCCGGTGCTCAACCACTGTAACGGCGATTTCAATAGTGAGACCGGTTATACCCCGCAAGATACGCCTCTCCCTCATGGAGAGTCGCTCACCATCGCGCCAAATGGTGGTCGTGCCTGCGACGGCGCGTTTCCCTACTTCCGTCTCGCCTTCGACGACTGTGGGTTGACCCTTGCCGTGGGCTGGCCCGGGCAGTGGTCGGCAACTTTCCAGGGCAACGCCGACGGCGTCGCGATCAAGACCGGCCAGGAACGGACGCACCTGCGGTTGCTGCCGGGTGAGCGCATTCGTACCCCACGCGTCACTCTCCTCTCCTGGATCGGAGACCAGACACGAGCGATCAACCTCTGGCGCCGCTGGTATCTGGCGCATGTCCTGCCTCGGCCCAATGGACAACCGTTGAGGCCGTTGTTGACCGGAGCGGCGACCGACGAGGGCGAGGAGTTCACCGCGGCCACCGAGGAAAATCAGATCCGCTACATGGATTTGTTCAAGAAACGGGGCTTGGACTTCGACGTGTGGTGGATCGACGCGGGCTGGTATCCCTGCTACGACGAGGAGCACAAGAGGCGTTGGCGGTTGACTGGGACCTGGGAGCCCGATCCGGAGCGCTTCCCCCGCGGCTTGCGACCGGTCAGCGACAACGTGACCAAGAATGACGCCGACTTGCTGATCTGGTTCGAACCGGAGCGCGTCGCGCCGAATACTCAGTTGTTCAAGGACCATCCGGAATGGCTCTGGCCCAGTTCCGGGGTCGGAAAGGGATTTGACCGCTTCTCCTC
>JAICHN010000285.1 GCA_025924845.1 Chloroflexota bacterium
CACTAACGAGGACGAGCAAGATGCTCGCGCTCCCGGTAAGATCGCTCCATGGGCGGCCTTCGTGGCAATTCGCCAACAGGATCACCTTTGGGGTCGAGGCCCCTATTTCGGGTCCGCGAAGCCGGTCGGGGGCAGTTCCACAAAGGTCGGACGCGTCCCATGATTCATCGCCCGTGACCTGAGCGGGTGATTGTGGGAGGCCTACGCCCATGCTACGATGCAGCCGCCTATCGCCTATCCCCACCCGTAACGGCCGAACGGAGTTGCCGTGGCTCATTCGACCAGTGGTCCAAGCTCTCTCTTGAACGTCGTGGTTCGCCTACGCGTGGTTCGCTTTGCCCTGGTGGGCGGGATCGGCGTGCCGATCAACCTGGCCCTGCTATGGTTTTTCCACGGCGTGCTTCGCATGCCGATCGTGCCGGCCTGGATCTGCGCCTTCGCACCGAGTAGCTTGCTGAATTTCTACATCAACCAACGCTTTACCTATCGCGAGCAAACCCATGTGCGCGGCTGGGATTGGCCGGTTCGCGCCCTAAAGGCCCAGGCAACCTCGCTTACCGGCCAGGCGGTCAATGTGGCGGTGTTCGCCGCGCTGCTGAGCCTGCGGGTCCACTACCTGCCCGCCGATGCCGCCGGCATAGCGGCCTCCTTTATGGTGAACTTCGTGATCGCCAACCAATTCGTCTTCACCGCCGCCCAGGGACCGGGAAAGGCCCCGGCAAGCGAAGCGGCGGAGTTCGAGGGCGTCGCGTGAATCCCGGGCGGAGCGTGAATCGTGCCGGCGCCCCTGTCTGCCCTGAAGAATCGCCCCGTTGTGCCGAAAGAAGAATCCGGGCAGTCCTTTCCCGCTCATTTCCTCATGCCTTGTCTCTTGTGAGGGCGACCCCTATGCGTGTGCGGCCGTGACGGAGCTAGCCGGCACTCTGGCGCGCGCCGATCAGGCTGCTTCCGGTGCAGCTATGGTCGCACCGTCGCGGACCTTTGCCTGGTTGCTCGATACCACCAACCGCATGGTGGGGTGCCGCACCCTACCGGCGTTGCTGGATACGGCGTATGAGGCGATTCAGGTTGGCCTGGGCTACGATAGGGTAGGTCTGCAATTGATCGACCCCGAACGCCGGGTGCTGCTGTGCCCCATCGGCACCAACGCCGACGGAACGAGGCACTACCACCATGACCGCGCGATCTCCCTACAGGGCGATAACTTCTACACGCGCCTGCTTGCCGATCCCCGTATGCAGGTGAGCGGCCCCGGCTATATTTTGCTGGATGGGCCGGAAATGGCCGCCACGTTTGCCCAGCGCCCACAACTTGATGGAACGCCGCGCTGCAATCTGCTGGTGGCCTTGCGCAGCCGAGAAAGGGTGATTGGCCATATCTCAGTGGACAATCTGCTCACGGATCGCCCCATCCTGGAACAGGATGCGCTGCCTTTGGTGGCCTTTGCCAATGGGTTCGCCTCCTCGCTGGAAAACATTACGCTGCTGGAGAGCCGGGCCCGCCGTATCCACGATCTGGATGCCGATCTCCAACATCGGGTGGAGCATCTGGCCTGGATCCAGGACGCCGCCGGCCTGCTGGGCACCATGCAGGATCTGGAAAGCGTGCTGGACGCGATCTATTCGAGTGTGCGCGAAGGACTCAATTACGATCGAGCCGGCCTGTTTTTGATCGGCCCCCGCGCCGGCCGACTGGCCGCCTTTGATGTGCGCGGCACCGACAACCAGGGTCGGTCAATCTCCGGCCCCACCGAAACGACGTTCCTGGACGACCCGGATCTGGCGCGCCACTCGCCCGATATCCATCACCTGCTCCAGGGGCACGCCTTCTATTATTGTCCCGACCGCTGGGCCATCACGCCGCCCGAGTACCGGCAGAGTCTTTGGGGCAGGATGCGCGAGCAATTGGTCATTGCCCTGCGCCATGATGGCGACCTGGTCGGCTTCCTCTCCGTGGATAACTTGCTCACCAGCCGGCCGATCACCGAGGAAGATGCGACGCCGCTGATCGCGTTCTCCTCGCAAGCGGCGTTGGCGATCAGCCGCGCCCAATTGTGGGCCGACCATGAGGCGCAAAGCCGCTACCTGGCCCGGCGAGTGACCGAACTGGAGTGGCTGCGCGAGATGAGCCGGCGCATCAACATCGCCTCCACCCTGGACGCCGTGCTGGACGTGGTATCGGCCGGGGTGCGCGACGGACTGGGCTACGAGCGGGTAGCGGTGTGGCTGTTCGACGAATCCCGCGCGGCGCTCGAACCCCGCCGCATACTCGATACCGAGGGCGTGGTTGCCCTGAACGGCGCCCCTATCGCTACCGACCCGCTGCCGCCCATCCCCGGCCTGGCCCGCCTGGCTCGCGGCGAGGTTGCCTGTTGGCTGATTGATCCGGAGAGCTACCCGTCCGACACGCCCACGCTCCTTCCCGGCCCCCCCACCTCCTGTTTGCTGGTGGCCCTGCGCTCGAACGATATCCTGAGCGGACTGGTAGTAGTGGACAATGCGGCCGGTGACCAGCCCTTGCATATCGAGCAGGCCGGGCCGCTACTGGCCCTGGCCGGGCAGGTCTCCACCGTGATCAGCAATGTCCGTTTGCAAGAGCGGGAGCGGGCGGAGCGGGCGCGCCTGACGCTCTTGCTGGAAAGTGCCCAGGCGCTCAACTCCACGCTCGACAGCGATCAGATCCTGCGCGAATTGGCGGCACGCCTGGTCACCACGCTGGATGCCGGCCAGGTTACCTTCAGCCATGTCGATCTGGCGCGGCATGGGCTTACCGTAGTGGCGCGCGAAGCGCGGCGCGGACGGCCGCCCAGAGCGCGTGGGCCGGCGCGCGCGGCCCGCGAATTTTACCCCACGGTCGAGCAGGTGCTGCGCTCGAACATCCCCTTCCACGGTATCGTGGGCTGTCCGCACGTATCCCCGACGGAGGAGGCATACATGAGGGCCCACGGTCTACAGGAAGAGTTGATCGTGCCGGTGGTGGTGCGCGGTGAACCGGTCGGTGTGTTGGAGATTCAATGGGATTGCTCCCATACTCTGGGCCAGGAAGTGATCACGCTGTGTACCTCGATCGCCTCTCAGGCGGCCGTGGCGCTGGGCAACGCCGGTCTCTACGCCGGCGCCGCGGCCCGAGCGGAGCAAGACGCGCTCACCGGCCTGCTCAACCACCGCGCGCTGCTCGAATATATTGACCGCATGGTGGCGGCGGGCGACACCATTGCCCTGCTCTTGATCGATATCGATAATTTCAAGCTGTTCAACGACACCTACGGCCACCCGGTCGGGGACGCGGTGCTCACCTCCGTGGCGGCTATATTGCGCGCCGCCTGCCGTGAAGGTGACGTGGCGGGCCGCTACGGCGGCGACGAGATGGCGGTCGTGCTCCGCCACGCTTCCGCGCGCGATGCGGGCGCGGTGGCGCGCCGATTGAGCGAGGCGGTGCAGGCACGGCCTCACGTGGCGGCCACGGGCGCCGTCATTCCGATCTCGATCTCGATCGGCATGGCCTGTTACCCGGCGCAAGGGGTGACCCGCCAGGAGTTGATCGCCATTGCCGACAATGAGATGTATGCGGCCAAACGGCGGTCCAACCGCCGTATTCCCCTGCGCGGCCGTGGGGAATCGCCGTCCTACTGGCAGGATCTGCAACTGCGCGACGCGGCGGACTTGCTGGGTGACAGTCCCTTCGGGGTGCTCGAGGGGTTGGTATCGGCGGTTGACGCCAAGGATCGCTACACGCGCGAGCACTCCGAACATGTAACCCAACTGGCCCTGCTGCTGGTTGACGCGCTGCATCTACCGCATGAGCAGCGACGGGTGATCGCGGTAGCCGGCCTCCTCCATGACGTGGGGAAGATCGGCGTACCGGACCGGGTGCTACGCAAGCCGGGCAGCCTGGTCGCCGAGGAGTACGCGGCGATTAAGCGCCACGTTTCCTACGGGGTGGCCATTATTCGCGGCGTGCTCAACGATGCCGCGGTAGTGGACGCCGTGGCGTTCCACCATGAGCGGTGGGACGGCAACGGTTATCCCCACGCCATTCCGGGACCGGAAACCCCGATCCTGGGCCGGATCATGCAGGTAGCCGACGCCGCCTCCGCCATGCTGCTGGATCGGCCGTATCGCCAGGGCCTGCCGTGGGCGGAGGTGGCGATACGCCTCCGTCAGGGCGCGGGCTCCCAATTCGACCCCGACCTGATCGAGCCGTTCATCACCGCGGTTGGACGGGCCCGCGCCAAGTTTGCTTCCTGATCCTCCGGCAAGATATGCGCAAGGAGTTGGCAAGGATTCTTCGGACACCGGGTAGAATGAAGGGAGGTGTGACCGCATCTCACGCACCCATCCGGAGGACATAATGAGTACAACGGTTACCTTGCCCGACGATCTGCATGCGCAGGTGCGGGCACTGGCCGACAGCACGGGCCGCACGGTGGAAGAAGTGCTCACGGAGGCGGTAGCGCAAGCCCTGGCTTATGATCGCTGGTTCCGCGCCGAGGCGGAGAAGGGTTTGCGTTCCACGAATGCAGGCCGTTTCGCCCCGCCCGAGGACATTGAGGCGATGTGGGGTAGGCTGACCACACCGAAAGCAATGGCCGAGGCCGAAGCTGAACTCGACACGCTGGGAAAGGCATGACGCTCCGTTTCACGCCCGAGGCTCTCCAAGACATCGAGGGAATCCATGCCTATATCGCACGAGACCACACTCCGGCGCGCGCCTATAAGGTCATATCGCTGATACGTGTCGCGATCAATAGGCTGTCGACGTTCCCTTCGATCGGGCGCCTTGGCCGCCTGGCCGGCACGCGCGAGCTTGTGGTGCCTCGCGTGCCGTACGTGCTTGTCTACCTGGTGCATGGCGACGAGGTGATCATCCAGAGAGTGCTTCATCAGACGCGGCAGTGGCCGCCGGCTACTGACTCCGAGGGCACGTGAGTTTCAGCGTGCCCTCGCGAACCCAGAGCCGAAGGATCAGGCAATCGGCACGCAAGGAGTAACGAAGGTAGCCGGCATTCTCATCGAATCTTCATGCGGTCATATCGTTCTGAATCAACTCCAACGCCTGCCTTACCGCCATCACCTCGGCGGGCAGGATGCGGCCAAGGTCGTCGGATCGCACGAAGCGGTAGTCCGCCACCTCGTCGCTGGGACGGAATTCGCCGCCCGTAATGCGGGCGTGAAACACGATGGTCATGCGCGGCAAGGCATAGCCGCTGTACACCGACACCAGGCGGAGATCACCAATGCGCCAGCCCGTCTCTTCGGCAAGTTCACGGGCGATGGCCCGCTCCATGCTCTCGCGACCCTTCACCCAGCCCCCAGGTAATCCCCACTGTCGGCCCACGCGCCGATAGGTGTGGCGCAACAATAGCACCTCACCCGCGTCGTTGGTGATCACCGCCGCGACTCCCACGGCGTGCCGGATGTGGAACAGCCAGGCAATGAACAGCTTGACATCACCGCCGAAGGGCAGTCGCACCCAGAGCCAGAGAATCAGGCGGTCCTGGCGCGAGGAGTGGACGGTTGGCGGCACCGGCTAGCACTGCCCCCCGTGATCGGCGGCAACGAACCGGAAGGGCGGCGCGCCGGATTGGGCCAGCGCCCGCAGTTCGGCCAGCGCCGCCTCGGCCGCCGCCGCTTCGGCGCGATCCAGCCCCTCGTCCTGGGCCGCCTCGAACTCGGCGCGGTCCAGCACTTCCATGCGTCCATCGGGATAGACCAGGAGATCGAGGAGCAAATCGCGGAAACTCAGGGTACCGGCCTTTTCCTCCACCGGGGTGCTGATATTGCAGTACCACCCCTTCAGGGTGCCGTCCGGGCGCTCGATTTGCCAGATCGCGTAGCCTCGCCCCGGATAGTAGTACTCGAGGAACCGATCGCCCGAGCTAAAGCGGATGCCGCCCACCTCCGGCTCACCGGGGCCGTTCCAGATCGCTTCAATGACCAGCTGATCGGCCGACCGCGCCAGCACCTTACCATTCCAGGCATAGCGGAACCGGCCGCGCCAGTCGTGCTTCCGCACCGTAACGGCGCTCATGAGCGGCTACCATCCGGCGCCCCTGAACGCGGGACATCGTCCGCCATACGGGCCACGAAGGCAAAAGTATGAACCGTAGGCCGCGGTCGGCGCGGGGTCACGGACACGCGCCAGGCGCCGAACAGGCGGGCGGCATGGAGCCCCGGATCGTGCTATCCATATGTACCTCCCCGGCCTTCATTGTACCGGCGCATTGGGAAAGAGCGCGCCTCATGTGTGAGACAGTCGCCGAGCTCGATCGCGTGATGACGCCGCTGGGAGCGCGAGCATCTTGCTCGTCCTCGTTACTGCCGGCGACGGGGACGAGCGGGACGCTCGCGCTCCCAGAAAGATCGCGCTGCCCGCGGCGTTCGTGCCAATTCGCCCGCCCCGACAATCGCCGGACCAACCCCCATGAACACCTTGGGTTGACATGGGGATCGGCGCCCCCTACCTTCAATCCTGTGACCATACCACCGCTCCTCCGCTCCCTCACCGTGGCCGCCCTGCTCCTCTTGCCGGCGCTGCCGGTTCATGCCCGTGTGCCGACCGCGCCCGGTCCGGCGCCCTTCACCTTGCTGGCGACCTCGGCACGGCTACCGGATCCGCTGCTGGCCCTGGTCGGCGCCGCGCAAACACGTGTCCTGGTGGAATCCACCGCAATCACCGATCCCCTGCTGATCGGCGCCCTGGACACGGCGCGCGCGCGCGGAGTGGACGTGCGGGCCATGGCGGACCCTCACTCCGCCTCCAGCGGCGCCACGCTGGCCACCCTGGCGGCGCA
>JAICHN010000286.1 GCA_025924845.1 Chloroflexota bacterium
GCGGTCGATACCCTGACCTTCGGCCTCGAAACGGACCTGGGCACCTACGCCGGCGTCCCTGATCTGACCTGCACGGCGGTCTTCCAACAAGGGCTCCGCATGGCCATCGCGGGCAGCGTGCTTTACGGTGCCTATGGGGGCGTGCGGGCGATCGGTGCCCTGGGCGAGGCGGGGGCTGCAGCAATTCCCGTAGAGGACGGGCCGATAGTAAGTCCGGCATCAAGTGCAGCGAATGCAACTCGCCTGTCGCAGCAACTTCTCCAGCAGGAATTCGAGTCGAGATTTACGGGGAATATCGCGAATCTTTCAAGTCTTGTGCGTGTAGAGGGCCTGGCAAAATTGCCGGCGGACATCGGTTTAAGCCCGGAGCTAATTCGAGCTAGTCGGCAAATAATTCCTGGTGTAACACTCAATAACCCATGGGTGATCAAGGAACTCACCAGCGACGGAAGCAACATTGCAGACTGGGGCAAATACACGTCTGAGACAATCAGGAGTCCATTGGGGCCAGTCCAGGTACATTTCTACTTCAATAAAGTCACAGGAGTAGTAAACACAACCATCGACTACAAGCTAATCTACACTGGAGTTGCGAGAACGGTAAAGCCGATTCCGCCGACTACAAGCTAAGCTACACGGGAGCTCCGAGACAGTGAGAGTGAGATGCATTAAAATTGTCGATCCAGCAACTGGTCGTGAGGACGCCAGAACACGCGACGGTTGGATCACTGTCGGAAAGGAATACATTGTTCTATCGATTGATGCCTATCCCGGCGACGGTGTCCTTCTTCGGTTTATTGCGGATAACGGACTCACCGCTGGACTGCAGAGTTCGGTTCAATTCTTGACTACATGCACGAAGCTACCTTCGATCTGGTGTGTTCAAGTTGGCGCTCAGGGTGTCGTCCACCTTGCACCGCCCGATTGGCTTCGTGCTGATTTTTGGGAGGACTATTTTAATATGCAGCCCGCTGCCCTAGCGCAGTTTGAGACACAGCGAGCGATCATCGAGGCGGAAGATTCCGGAAAGTATATTGAAACCAATCCAAGGGTGCATCTAAAGGAACTCATTGAGATGTACCTGGATGGCGTTGATCGATCGCCGGATCATATTCAGCACATTCGAGATCTTCTCAACGAACAGTTCAGCGGCACCGTCATTAAGGAGGAGCTGGAATTTTACCTCGCAGCATACTCATCGAATCCGGGTAAGGCAAACCGAGTCGATGAGGCTGCGCTAATTAGGACGTTGTGGTATGTCTGGTCAGTCTATCTATCGGAGGACAACAGCAAGGATACCAATCCGTCAAACCTAAATCTCTGATCCTCGGATGAAAATGCTGCACCACCAAGGGTGTAGTAGTTAACTGATGTGTCCGTAGCATATGACAGCAGTAAGCGCACGGGATTGTACGACGTTACGCGCTTGGAGAAAGGCAACTACATCATCCTATCGCGTGCGCCTCCATTTGCACGCTAATCTCTTCATGAATCACCCGTCGACTACTCGGTTCCCTCGTCACCACTACCGCGTACCTCCTCACAGAGGTGACCGGAGCGGGGGAATCACCGGGCAGCAGCTTTGCCTACAGCTACGACCTGGCGGGGAACCGGACCGGGGTGACGGTGGACGGCACCGCAATTCTCACCAACCCCTACGACGCGGCGGACCAAGTGGAGGGATGGACCTACGACGGGGCCGGGAACCTCACCAGCGACGGCACCACCAGCTACGCCTATGACGCGACGAACGACTTGACCGGCACGACCACTACCGGGCAGACCACCGGCTACGCCTACAACGGCAACGGTACCCTGGTGGGCCAGACCGCCAACGGCACCACCACCGGCTACCTGTACGGCAGCGACATCGCACCGCTGGCCGCGACGACCGGTAGTGCCCGCACCTGGTATGGGATCGATGGGCAGGGCAGGGCGTTAGTCCCAGCTCCTTACCTGCAGCACGAAGGCGAACTCATACCGCCGCTCCAGTAAGCGGTAGCGCTCCAGGGTGTCCGGCCCGCAGCTCAGCGTGCCCAGTCCACGCTGGGCGGCGTCGATGTTCAGGAATACCTCTTCGCGCGGGCTTAAGTCGATGGTGTGCGTGGCGCGGAACAGATCGTTGTCGCTCAGGGGAAGGGCCGAGAACTCAAAGGTCGGTCGGCCTCCCACCTCCAGGCCGCTGCCCTGGGGGTCGTGCAAGGTGAGCCGGCGCACATCACACTTATGGCCGTGCTCTTGCGGCATGATGTAGGGCACGTATTGCTCGGACACCGTACTCCGCCACGGGCCCACCATGGCCGATGCCTTGCGGTCGCTGTAGTTATCCCACGGACCACGCCCAAACCAGGCCAGGTGCTCAAGGGCCGGATCGAGGATCAGGCTTACTCCCACCCGGGGCAGGTCGGTAATGCCCTCGCCCAGTTCTACGACGTTTTCCACCAGCAGTGCGCCCGTGACCGAGAGCGTATAGCGGATGGTGTGCGTGAAATCGTCCCACTGGCCGCGCCCCGAGAGGGCGTGGGCAACCTCGACCGTCACCGCCTCGTTGCTCCGCTCGGCGATGCGCATGCTTCGTGATTCATGCGTGACCTGATCTAAGCCCAGCGCCAGCCACCGGGCAAGCGGCTTGCGCGGATCGGCTTCCAGCTTCAGACCGTCGTTGTCAATGGCGGCACGCCACACGTTTAGCAACGGCCCACGCCGGATCAGGTTAGCGGTGTCCTTGCCGAAGGCGGTCAGCAGGCCCGTGGTTTGGTCGAACTCGGCGCGAATGGTCCCCGCTTGCAGGACGATGCGGCCGGAGTTGTCCGCGATCGCGATCGGATCCGATGGGACGAGGGTGGGCGTCTCGGAGTGCCCCACCGAGGGGAGCGCGACCTGGTCCCATGCCGTTTCGTGGCCGGCGGGCGCCCACGCCGTCGCCTCGCGCTGAAACAGCCTGACATTCAGGAAACGTTCGCCCGGTAGGTCCGCCGCCGGGCTGAGATCCAGCTCGATCTCCTGCGCTTCGTCCGGACCGGCGCCCAACTCGGGTAGATCACCCCCCGCCGCCCGCGTACCGTCCACGGTCACCTCCCAGGCGCCGCGCAGCCATTCCAGGCCGCGGAAATCCTGGCGGTTGACGATGCGGAAGGTTCCGTTCGCGGCATTGACCGCTTCGAGGCGCGCCGGCTGGCCCAGATACTTATACTCGTACAGCGCAGGGTGGGGGGTGCGATCCGGCCACACCAGGCCGTCGCAGACAAAGTTGACGTCGTTCGGCGTATCGCCGAAATCCCCGCCATAGGCCCAGTAGGCATTGCCCTCCGCATCGGTGCGGCGGATTCCGTGATCCATCCACTCCCAGATAAAGCCGCCCTGTAGCCCTCGATGCCGCTCGAACGCCGCCCAGTAGTCCGCCAGGCTTCCATTGCTGTTCCCCATGGCATGCGAGTATTCACACAGGATCAGAGGACGGGGATCGGCGGTTTCGGTCTCCGCCCAGGCGACGATGTCGGCAATAGGCGCGTACATTGGGCAGATGATGTCGGTCGCGGTTCGTCCTCCATCCCAGTCCTCGCCGCCTTTCCGGGCGATGGCTCCCTCGTAGTGCAGGGGACGAGTTGGGTCCAGGCTTCGCGCCAGACCCGCCGCCGCGTCGTGGTTGGGGCCATACCCACTTTCGTTGCCCAGCGACCAGGCGATCACCGATGGGTGATTCTTATCCCGTTCGATCATGTTCGCTACCCGCTCGACAAAGGCACGCCGATAGCGGGGGTCGCGGCAGATCTCGTGGTAAAAGGCGTGTGCCTCCACATTGGCCTCGTCAATGACGTACAGGCCGTAGCGATCGCAGAGGTCGAGCCAGTACGGGTCGTTGGGATAATGCGAGGTGCGTACGGCGTTGATGTTGAACTGCTTCATCAGCAGGATATCCGCCTCCATCAACTCCCGGCTCACCGTCGATCCCGTGATGTCGTCGTGCTCATGCCGATTGACCCCCTTGATCATGACCGGCCGGCCGTTGATCAGCAGTTGCCGGTCACGCACGACGATAGTGCGGAAGCCGACCGTGCCGGTGATGCTTTCGGGGCCGCCCGGTCCATGCACGGTGACGACGAGCGTGTAGAGGTTGGACGCCTCGGCCGACCAGAGCAGGGGTGCTTCCACACGCCCTTCCAGGTTCAGCACGGGGCGCACGAAGCGCCGCGTGCCCCATGCGTCGGGCACGGGTTCGTAGGAGGCGCCGAGCGGCTGGGCGAAGACGGGCGCGCCGTCCGGCGCGTACAGTTGGGCTTCCACCTCGCAGCGATCCGGAGGAACCTCGGTTATGGTGTCCAGCGTGCAACGCACGCGCAGGATCCCCTGGTCCAGCCGCTCCGTCAGATCGCCGCGGACGAAGAGATCGGCCAGATAGACGGTATCGGTCGCATAGAGGAAGACATCCCGATGAATACCCGATTGCCACCAATGATCCTGATCCTCAACGAAGCTTGCGTCGGACCAGCGGGGCACAACGGCGATCAGCGTGTTCGGTTCATCAAACACCAGCAGGTCGGTGACGTCATACTCGGCGGGAGTTCGCGCATCCTTATGCAGCCCTACCGGTCGGCCGTTGAGATAGACGTAGCAGGCGCCCTCGCAGCCCGCGATATGCAGCACGACTCGCCGCCCTCGCCATGCCGCGGACGCCTCGAAGCCGCGACGGTACAGGCCGGTCGGGTTGTCGGCCGGCACATGCGGCGGCAGTTCAGGGAAAGGCATGATCACGTTGGTGTAATGGGGTGCGCCGAAGCCCTGCATGGTCCAGTTTCCGGGCACGGCGATTGGCGCCCAGGTTCCGCTCTCCAGAGCCGCCTCGGTCGCGGCCAGAGGGTTGGGGAGCAGCTTGAAATCCCAGGCGCCGTTCAGCCCAAGGCGCCACGGCGAATCGGCCGAATCAACGGCGCCGGTCGGTTGTCCTGGGAAGGGTATGGCAAGGGCATGGGGAGGCAGCGTGTTCAGGCCGGTCAGTTCCGGCATTTCCCAGCTTTCGGCGCCGCCGACGCGGAGCATCGGCAAGAGGGGGGATACGGACTCGGTCATCAAGCAACTCCCGGGAACTATGCCTCGGCTGCCGCGAAGCGCTCGACGCTGAACGGCGCCAACGAAACCTGGGACGGTTCGCCCGTGATGAGGTCGGCGATCAGGGCGCCGGTGATCGGGCTGAGCGCCACGCCCTCGGCGGTGTGACCGGTAGCCAGGGAGATGCCGGCCCAGCCGGGCACCGGGCCGAGTATGGGTAAGCCGTCTCGGCTGGCGGGCCGCAGCCCTACCCAGGCCGCGCGGAAGGTGGTGTCGGCCAGTATGGGGGCGGTTCGTTGCGCCGCCGCCAGCAAGGTGGTCAGCCCGGCGGCGGTCAGCCGATCGTCGAAACCCACGTCCTCGTAGGTAGCGCCCGCGATCAGCGAACCGTCCACCTTGGGCGCCAGATAGATCCCCGGGCCAAATACAACGTGCCGTAAAGGAGTCGGGATGGCGTGCAGGGCGAGAATCTGCCCGCGCATGGGGTAGACCGGTACGCTGATCCTCAGGCTCGCGGCGAGCGTGGGCGTCCAGGCGCCGCCCGCCAGTACGGTATGTCCCGCCTCGATCGTCTCACCATCCGCCGTACGCGCGCCGCGCGCCCAGCCTTCGCTGAGCAGCAACTCACGTACCTCCACTCCACAACGCACCACGCCGCCCAACCGCGCGGCGGCGTGGAGGTAGGCCGAGAGTAGGGCCGGTACGTAGATCTGTGCCCCGCCGGGATGATGCAGAGCGGCGATCACCTCGGGCGAAAGGCCCGGTTCCATGGCCCGTGCCTCGTCACCGGAGATGAGACGCAAGTCAAAATCTTGTCGGGTCTGCTCGTTCAGGCGCGCATGTAGGCCCGCCAGATGCGCGGGCTCCAGGGCAATCCGCAACCAGCCGCATGCCTGATATTGCGGATCGATGCCGGTCACTTCACGCAGCCGCGCGCTCAATTCGGGGAAGCGCGCGCAGCCCAGGGCGGAGAGCAGGCGCAGGCCGGCGGGCACCTCGGGATCTACCTGGGGGTGGAGCAATCCGGCCGAGGCCAGCGAGGCATGACCGCCGTGCCGCCCTCGCTCCAGCACCGTAACCCGTATGCCCCGTTCGGCCAGGTGATAGGCGATTGATCCGCCGATTACTCCACCGCCCACGATCAGCACATCGGTAGTCGTCATGCCGTCTCCTCATTGCTTACATCGGGCAGCGCTTGGTAGGGTAAAACGACGTGGAACGTGGCTCCCTTGCCCACCCCTGCCGATTCCGCCCAAATCCGGCCCCCATGCGCCTGCACGATCCCGCGACTGATATAGAGGCCGAGTCCTAAACCCTGGCCTTGCGGTAGACCGCCCTGCTCGAAGCGCGCGAAGACCCGTTCCAGGGCATCAGGGGCGATCCCCATCCCCTCGTCACGTACGCTGATATGGAGTTCGCGGGCTTCCTCGGCCACGGTAATGGTGATCGCGCCGCGCGCCGCGTAGCGCACGGCGTTCCCAAGCAGATTCACCAGTACTTGCCGTATCTTCCGCTGGTCGACGGGCCAGAGAAGAGAGTCCGGCGCGTCCACTATGATCGTGTGGGCGGTCGTGGTCGATTGCATCTGCTCCGCCACCTCGCGCGCCAGGCTCACCACATTCACGGCCCCGATGTCTACGACGAGTCGACCGATTTGCGAACGCGCTACGTCAAGTAAGTCGTTGATCAGTGCCACCATGCGCGAGATCTGTTCCTCGATCGCCGCGACATGAACCA
>JAICHN010000287.1 GCA_025924845.1 Chloroflexota bacterium
GAACCGTGGTTACCTTTTGTTCACAGGTCAATTGCACCGTGATCGTTCCTCCCGTCGGGGTAAACTTTACCGCGTTGAGCAAGACGTTGGAGAGCGCCTGACGCAGGCGATTGGTGTCCGCCGCCGCCATGATCGGAGCTGTACTGGGCTGGTAGTCGAGCCTTACTCCCTTCCGCTCGGCCGCCAATCGTGCCTCGTCCACCGAGCGGCGTACCAGTGGCCCAAGATCCACCTGTTCGACATGCACCTCGGCCAGACCGGCGTCGAACTTGGAGAGGTCAAGCAAATTCTGCACCAACCATTCCAACCGATCGATCTGGGTAGCGCTTTCATCAAGGAACTCATCGCGTACGGAGTCGTCCTGTGCCGCGCCATGGCTGAGCAGATCGATGAAGGTATGCAGGGCGGTAATGGGGGTACGAAGTTCATGAGACATGTCGGCAATAAAGCTGCGCAGCGTATCACGCTCGGACTCCAGGGTATTGAAGCTCTCCTGCATGCGGACGGCCATGCGATTGAAACCGGCGCCCAGTTCGCCAATCTCGTCGTCGCCTTCCTCGGGCGCGCGCGCGTTCAGATTGCCGCCGCCCAGTTTCCGCGCCGCCTCGTTCAGGGCACGCAACGGCGCGGTCAGGCCGCGTCCCAATACCAGGCCGGCCCCCGCCGATATCGCGGTCGCCAGCAGGGTGAGCCGAAAGATGGCGGACTGTGTCTGTCGTTCGGTTGCCTGGCGGTAAGTGAGCGGTTCGTCGAGGGTAAGGTAGCCGAATACACTGGTCTGTTGCCCTTTGGCGAGCGAGGCATAGGGCGCGATCGGTACTTGAATCGGGGCAACGCCGTGATCGATGGTCGGTTGAACATCTCGTGACATGACCGGCGTCAAACCGGCGCTGCTGCATCCTTGTTGAGCGCTGCTGCTGTCGAACGCGCAGACACGCGCTCTGGCGTACTGACTCGCTTCCGCGAGGACCACGGGCAACCCTTGATTCAGATTCTGGTAGACGAGATCGCCCACGATGATTGCTCTCCCATGCGCATCCTGCGTGTCCTGCTCCATGAGCACGCTGCCGAGAACCTGCATGATTACAAAGCCCAGGGAGGTACACAGGACGGCCGCCATCGCCGCATAGGAGAGCGCGAGCTGCCATTGCAGGCTACGCGGAACGCGCAGTTGCCGAAACGGCCGGCGCAAGCGTAAGGATTTTGCCATGGTGCGCTCCTTTATCGGCGGGCCGGCCGGCTATCCGGCGAACTTGTACCCCACCCCCCGTACGGTGATAATGTACGCCGGATCCTCGGGCTGATCCTCAATCTTTTCACGCAGGTGACGGATATGTACGTTAATCGTCTTTTCATCGCCGACAAAATTGTCATAATCCCATACCTCCCGCAAGAGCGCGTCGCGGGTGAAGACGATGCCGGGATGGCGGGCAAGAAAAGCCAGCAGTTCAAACTCCGTCGCGGTGAGTTCAATGCGCCGGTCCTCCTTGAACACCCGCCGCCGCTCCAGATCGATCCGCAAAGCGCTGGCGTGGATCTGGCTTTGCCGCACATCGCCGCCCGCCAGCGCGCCATAGGCGCGCCGAAGCAGGGCGCGCACGCGCGAGACCAGTTCACGCGGAGTAAACGGTTTGGTAACGTAGTCATCCGCCCCCAACTCGAGGCCCAGCACCGTATCGATTTCATCGATCCTGGCCGTCAGCATCATGATTGGAATCGTCATGGTACGGCGCATCTGCCGACACAATTCGAAGCCGCTCATGCCCGGCAAGCGGACGTCAAGAATGGCGAGGTCCGGCACTCTATCCGCCATGGCGGTCAGCGCGTCCTCGGCGCTTCGCGCTACGGTAACGCTCCAGCCCTCTTGCACAAGCAGGTACTGCAAGCCGCGCGCTACCGCTGCGTCGTCTTCCACCACCAATATATGCTCGGCCATCTCTACCGACTCCTCCGCGGCCTATCAAGATCGTAACACGCCCTCAGGGAAACGAGGCAAAGTAACGCCTGCGACCGCCGCTCTGCGCTCCAAGCCGCCAATCGCGCCCAATACAGCGAAGGCACAGACACTGGCCTCGGTGCGATAACGCACCCTGCGCTATCATGGATCTTGTACGCGCCACCGATTACGCCGCTCGGCGCCGCTGTGCAGCCGTGAGCGAATGAGGCGGCCCTAGGGAGAATGTAAGTATGCGCGTGCGGCATCGCTATGTAACCTACACCACTCACAGCACCAATGAACAGCAAGACCTGGAGCGCTTGTTCCATGAGCTCTGGCACGCCCGACAGCGCACCCTGCTGCGCGCCGGCGAGTGGCGTCCTCTCACCGACGTCTACGAGACGCCGGAGGCGCTTGCCGTAAAAATGGAACTGGCAGGCGTACCTGAGGATGAAATCGAAATCACGGTCTACTCCGATCATCTGGTGGTGACCGGAAGCCGGCATCAGGGTGATCCCGCGTCGGCGGTAGAGGCCGGCGTCTCGTTCCACGAGGCCCAGATTCACTACGGCCCATTCCGGGCCGAAGTACGCCTTCCCGTGCCGGTCGACGGCCAGCGCGTCACGGCAACGCTGGACCGAGGCTTCTTGCTCATCCACTTACCGCGCTCGGCGAGCTAAGCGACGCGCGATCCCTGGTTTCGCCAAATCGTCACGAGCGCGCCGAGATCACCCCACTGGAGAATAGATTTATGCTTGAAGATGACGAGACCTCCACCGGCTCGAAGCTGGATCCGTCGGAGGTGGAACCGGATAACGCGCAGGCAGGCGCTCCGGAAGGGCCAGGCGAAGTAGAGTCAACTGAGACGGCACAGGCGGTGATACCGGATGTGCTGCCGGTTCTTCCTCTCCGCGGCCTTGTAGTCTATCCTTACGCGGCCCTGCCCCTCATGGTAGGACAAGCCCGCTCCGTGCAGTTAGTGGACGACGCGATGCGGGGCAATCGCCTGGTCGCCCTGGCCACACAGATTGATCCAAGTGTCGAAAACGCGCAACCCGACCAGGTGCGGCGAGTCGGCACGGCGGCCCGCATCCTCCAGCTGCTTCGCCGCCCGGACGGCGGTCTGATGGTGGCCATGCAGGGCCTTGAACGCATCCGGATCGACGAGTACATTAGTGAGACTCCGTACCTCATGGCGCGCGTCTCCGCGTATCCCGACCTCCTGGACAATTCGCTCGAGGTCGAGGCCCTGCGGCGTAATGCCGTCGCAGCGTTCCAGCAATTGGTCGGATTGGCTCAGTACCTGCCCGAGGAACTGGCCACGATCGTAATGAATCTCGAGGACACGCGCCAACTCATCTATCTGATCGCCGGCAGCCTGCAGATTGATCTGGAGGTGAAGCAGGAGATTCTGGAGAATGATTCGCTTTCCGGAAAGCTCCGCAAACTGAACGAGGTCATGAGCCATGAGTTGGAAGTGCTCGAACTGGGCCGGAGGATTCAGGGTCAGGCTCAGGAGGAGATGAGCAAGGCGCAGCGCGAGTACATACTGCGCGAGCAACTCAAGGCGATTCAACGTGAATTGGGCGAGTCCGATGATCAGCAAGCCGAGATCAACGAATTGCGCGAGCGCATGGAGAAGGCGCATCTTTCGGTCGATGCTCGCAAGGAAGCAGAGCGGGAACTGTCACGTTTAGAGCGCATTCCCACCGCCTCGCCCGAACACTCGGTCATTCGCACCTACATCGACTTGCTGATCAGCTTGCCCTGGACCGTGAGTTCGGGCGGGGAGATTGACGTACCGCGCGCCAGGGCGATCCTTGACGAGGATCATTACGACCTTGAGAAGATTAAAGATCGCATCCTGGAGTACCTCGCGGTGCGAAAGATGAAGCACGACCGCGGCCTGGAGGGCGCCGCCGGGGAACGCGAACCGCTACTTTGCCTGGTGGGGCCGCCCGGTGTCGGCAAGACCAGCCTCGGACAGTCGATCGCCCGTGCCATGGGCCGCAAGTTTACTCGCCTCTCCCTGGGTGGAGTGCGCGACGAAGCGGAGATTCGCGGCCATCGCCGAACGTACATCGGCGCCATGCCGGGATCGATCATTCAGGCGTTGCGTCGCGCCGGGACCAATGATCCGGTGTTCATGCTGGACGAGATTGACAAGGTTGGCTCCGATTGGCGCGGCGATCCATCCTCAGCCCTGCTGGAAGTGCTCGATCCGGAGCAAAATCGGGAGTTCCGCGACAATTATCTCGATATCCCATTCGATCTTTCAAGGGTGACTTTTATTGCGACGGCAAATAACGTGGACACCATCCCACCACCCTTGCTCGACCGTATGGAGGTGTTGCAGTTGCCCGGCTACACCGAGGATGAAAAAGTGATGATTGCAGCCCGTTTCCTGGTGCCCAAGCAACGGCGGGCCAATGGGCTGACCGACACCGAGATTAGTTTTGAGGAAGACGGCTTACGCGAAGTTGTGCGGAGCTATACCAGGGAGGCGGGAGTGCGGAATCTGGAGCGCCAGATTGCCACCATTTGCCGGAAGGTCGCCCGAGAAATCAGCGAGCGTTCATCAGGGTCGGTGAGCGGTACGGAGGCGCGGTCCGGGGCGCCGGCGCCTATCGCTCAGGCCGAGCTCGCCCAGGCACAGGACATCGCCTCGGCCAGTGCCGATGCAACTGCCGCGCACGCTGCAGTCTCGCGAACCGACACGCACCCGGCCGAGGACCTTGAGCAGCCGCCCGCGGACGATGCGATGGCCGGGAGCGCCGCGGATTCCGGTTCAGGTGACAAGACGGGCAGCGCGGCCACGGATCCTACGACGACCACCGATAGCGGGCATGACGCCGCCGGGTCGGAAGGGTCGGCAAGTTCGAGCGCTGAGTCACCGCTTCCAAACCCGAACCCGGCTGAGGCCGCGCCAACCGTCATCGTGGACAAGGCTGAGGTCCATCGGCTGTTAGGCAGGGAACAGTTCCGCAACGAGCAGGCCGAGCGGATCGATCGGCCCGGCGTGGCGACCGGCCTGGTGTGGACCGCGGTGGGTGGCGACATTATCTTCGTAGAGGCCGCTCGCACGGCGAGTCGTGAGGAGCGTCTGGTGCTGACCGGTCAACTGGGCGACGTGATGAAGGAATCGGTCCAGGCGGCTCTCACCTGTGTTCGGGCGGACTCGGCGCGCTTGCACATCGACTCGGCTAAATGGGAGACGAGCGCCATCCACGTACACGTTCCGGCGGGCGCCGTCCCCAAGGACGGCCCTTCGGCTGGTGTCACCATGGCTCTGGCTCTGGCCTCGCTGATGACGGGCCGCGCGGTACGGGCGGATGTGGCGATGACCGGTGAGATCACGCTGCGCGGCAAGGTATTGCCGGTAGGCGGGATCAAGGAAAAGATGCTCGGCGCCCATCGTGCCGGTATCCGAATCGTCATCCTGCCCCGCCACAACGAGCGGGATCTTGAAGATCTTCCTCCTGAGTTGCGCAAGGAGATGCGCTTTGTTCTGGTGAATGAGATTCAGGAAGTGTTCGACGAAGCGTTGCTCCCTACGGCGCTGTCCCACGAGGCTGAGCCCGAGGCGATTCCGGCCTGAGCCAAACGGCAAAGGGGTGCGTATGATCCCGCACCCCTTGCCGCATCGAACCGGCGAGGTCGCCGGCTGGGAGTGCGCCGACTTTGGCGGATCTTCTCGGTGACAGGCCGCCCTTTTGCCTCAGTCGACGTGGAATACCTCCTTCATCGCGGCCCACCATTCGCCTGGTCGGGCTTCCTCGACCGGCACTTGCATGGCGTCGGTTATGACCCACCACTCCCGCGTTTTGGGATCCTCCGCCATCTTCTTCATATCCGCCTCATAATCATCCCCTACGTACTCGTAATACGCGAATAGCATATTTTCAAGTCGAAAGATCGAGTAGTTGCGGAT
The DNA here is from genome assembly GCA_025924845.1 of Chloroflexota bacterium. The sequence goes on from JAICHN010000287.1 coordinate 5,868, forward strand.
GTTGCAGGCGCGGATGGTGGCAAGCACCTCCGGCCACACCTTTTGATGAAGGCGCTCGTACTCCTCGATCGCCTTGGAACGCACCCCAATCAGCAGCCCCAGTCGCCGCACTATCGTCGCCCTCCTCTGCTTGCACTGATGCGCGCGTCATGACCACGCATATAGTCCGCGCGATCCATTATCCAGCTTTCGAGGCCCGGCCGCGAGACCAAAAGGGCACGTCATTCCCATTGCCATACTGATCTGTTGCCTGCTAAGCTACATGCCGTCAGGAGGCGGCATGAAACAAGAGCCGCATAGGGCCGCTGCCCAGCCGGTTCGGCTGGACGGTTCGCCCCTTGCGATCGATGACGTCGCAGCCGTTGCCCGCGAGGGACAGCCGGTATCCTTGAGCGCCGGCGCGCGCGAGGCCATCGAACGTGGGCGCACGGTCATCGAGAAAATCCTGGCCCGCGACGACACGGTCTACGGTGTGAACACCGGCTTCGGCAGCCTCGCTCGGGTCCGTGTTTCGCCCGAACAGGTGGTGGAACTGCAGCGTAACCTGATCCGCAGCCACGCCGCCGGGGTGGGCGATCCGCTTCCGGTAGAGGTGTCACGCGCCATGCTGCTGATTACTGCCGCAAGCCTCGCCCGTGGCTACTCCGGCGTACGGCCCGTTCTGGTCGAGTCTCTCATTGTCCTTCTGAACGCAGGCGTCCACCCCGTAATTCCCTGGCAGGGCTCGCTGGGGGCGAGCGGCGATCTTGCTCCGCTCGCCCACGTGGCGCTGGTTTTGCAAGGCGAAGGCGAAGCGTTTTACGGCGCGGATCGCCTACCGGGGGGCGTAGCCCTCAAACGCGCCGGGCTTTCGCCTCTGGTTCTGGCGGCCAAGGAAGGGCTGGCC
>JAICHN010000288.1 GCA_025924845.1 Chloroflexota bacterium
CGGCTCTCCGCTGGCTGCTCGACCATGGCGACCATGCCGCTGTCGGCCGGTTGCTCCGCCGCCTGCACTTCTTCTGGTGGATCCAGGGGCAGATGGTCGAGGCCCGGCGGTGGGCCGACGACCTGCTCGCTCACGGGGACGAGGTACCGCCGCCCGCGCGGGCTGTAGGCCGCTTCGTCCGCGGCTGGGCGGCGATAGATCTCGGGGATCCCGAGGCGGTAGAGCATCTGAGCGAGGCGGTCACCCTCGCTCGCGCGGTGCGAGATCGGTGGACCGAGGGTCATAGCCTGCTCGGGCTAGGTTTCCTTCGCCCGTTGCGGGACGACATCACGGGCGGCATCGCGCTGATGTGGGAGGGGCAGCGGGTCTTACGCGAAGCGGGCGACGAGTGGGGGGTCGGGATCTCACTGATCGGCCTCTCGACGCTCTCCGTCCTGGCTGACCGGCTCGACGACGCGGAGGCATTTGCCGAGGAACATGTCCAGCTGGCGCGGCGGATGAGGGATCTGCGCGGCATCGGCCATGCGCTCGATGACCTGGCGATGGTGGCGCTGCTGAGGGAGGACTACGACCGAGCGATGACACTTTATCGCGAGTCGATCGCCCTCTGCATTGAGGTTGGACAGTTGGAGTTGGTGGCCTACGGCCTGCAGGGCCTGGCAGTGGTCGCCGCCGGGGAACGGCCTTGGCGGGCGGCGCGCCTGTTCGGCGCGGCGGAAGCGCTGCGCGAGGCCGGCGGCGTCGCCATTTGGCCGGCACGTCGCAAGATCTACGATCGCGCCCTGGCGCTCGCGCGGGACGCGCTTGGCGAGGCGGCATTCGCTGCAAATTGGGCGGCCGGTCGCGCCCTGTCACGCCGGGAGGCGTTCGCCGAGGCCCTGGAGGAGCCGGCGTAGTTGCATTGGCCGTCCGGGCAATCGGCCGCCTGCTCGCGCGGTCGGACCAGAGCAAGAATACGACCGTGCAGGTCGTCCATTCGCCCCGGGGCTCGCGGGATATTGAGCACTGCGGGCCAGTTCATGAAGAGGTGGCGCCGGCGACCGCCGAGGCTCTCGGTATGCTCCCCGACCATCTACCGGAAGATCCGCGAGTATGGGCACCGTCGCCCCGGCGGGTGTTGACCAGGCTCAGGTTCGGGCAGATGCGGAGCGAGCGATGCGGTGTTGTCGTTGGGTGGGTTCATCGGGATGCCTCCTGTGCGCTGTGGTGTCGAAAGCGAATGAGCACATCCCTCTTGACCGGAACCGCCATCAAGGGCACTCTGGTTCCTGGGCATAGCGGCCAACCGGGCAGGCTGAGGAAGGCGGCAACGTTTGGCGGGTAGGCAAGGGCGGTTTGGGCGCCTCGATCGGCAGGCGGGAGGACGATCTCGCCGGTTCGCGGTATGGCTATTCGGCGGGTTAGCCTTGCTGATTATTCTGGGCAACGCCGACGCGGCGGTGGCCTGCGGGATCGACGGCATCCCGTCCATGAGCCTGAACGGGCGCCTGGTGACGATCAATACCGACCAAGCGACGAAGCAGAACCTGGCCTATTGGGCGCCCTTCGTGATGGCGAGCGCCGAGCGAGCCGCCACTCTACGCTTCGCGGAAGACGCACGCGAGCTCCACAAGTCCCTTACCCCCCAGGCGTTCGCGGCACCGTTCCAATGGAGCTTCGGCGATGGATCCACGGCGAGAGGCATCGCGGCCGTGCATCAGTACGGCCGCCCCGGCTGGTACAAGGTGAACGTGAGCTATTACTACACTCCGGAAAAACGCTGGGTTGTATTCGATAGCGCGCAGCTCCATATCCCCGGCGCGACCGGTTCCGCGCTGCTCTCCCTCCCCCTGATCTTGGCGGCAGCCTGTACGGCGCTCAGTCTGGTCGCGCTCGGCCTTATGGGTTGGCGGGTGCGCGGCGCGGGCGCCCAGGCCACCGATCGGCCGGGCATAAAGCATCGGTAGGCTTGATCCGTGGGGCCTCCGGCCGCGGCCGTTCGTCCCTACCTCGCGCCCGCGGTCGCATGCTCGCGTCCGGCCTTTTCCTACTCGCCCGAAATCGCGGGCGGGCGGATGCGGGTCCGGCGCCGCATCATAACGGCGCCAAGGACCAGGAGTAGGGCGCCCATCGCCAGGGGCCCCGCGACGATCGGTCGGCGCGCCAAGCCGAGCCGACAGGTAATCGCACAGGCGGCGGATGTCGACGGCGCGGGTGCCAGGGGCGCGATCGTCGCCGGTTGCGCGGGCGCCGTCTTGCCCGGCGTTCCCGCCGTGCCCATCATGGCCGGTTTTTGCACGGTTAGCCCATTGAGCACCGCTTGCCAGGTGGGAAGGCGCCCGCGAGGCACGGCGAGGGCGGCGCGCGCGAACGGCTGAAGCGCCGTCACCTTGCCGGATTCCTTCCCACCTTTATGGAGGACGATCGGCCCTTGCAGGCGCACGCTCCCCCGGTTCGGGCCGCCCTTCACCGGATCAAGATCGACGATTAAATGCTCCGTGCTGTCCTGAAAAACCTCCGCCAGCAGACTGCCTCGATAGACCACGTGCCCACCGTCGTTGACTACCACCGCCGCTCCGGAGAGAAAGCCGGCCAGATCGGACGCCGTCTGGTTCGGGTGCAGCAAATCGGGGAGGATGGGGGTGGTGTCGGGTTGGAACACTTCCAGATAGGCGGAGAGGATCAGGGTGGCATCGGGCAGGGCCGATCCTTTGGGCCGCAGATCGTGCAGCTTGGTGGAGACGGTCACCTTGTAGATCGGATCGAAATCCGGCTCCAGTCCGCTGAGTTGAAAATCGACCGGGTCGCCGGCAAAGGACAGGGCATACGATTGCGGAGACCGCTTCGCCCGTGCCGGCTGGGGATAGGCGCTTGCCGGTTGCGGGGCGGCAGCCGACGGCACCGGCGTGACTCGCGCCCCTGGCGGTGCCGCGGCACGCGCCGAGCAAACACCAGTACCCGAAAGCGCAGCCAGGAGAATGGCCGCCAGACAGGCCGGCGGCGAGAACCGGCGACCACCCTCCGGCCGTCGGCCTCGTGGTGAGCGCGGCAGGGCAAGGGGCAAGACATCCGCTCCCATCTTGGCTACTACGGCCTACCTTCCAAAGCATAGCAGGTGTTACCACAAACGCGAGGCGTGTCACGTCGGCCATGGGCATCGAGTCCTCCTGCTACTTTCAGTCCACCGGTGGCGGCAAGGCGGCCACTCAGGGCGAGTTCGCATTGCTTGCCGGCGAGGTGGACGCGGTGAGCCATACCTTGATGGACAATGGGTTCACCGTGACCGCGCTCCATAACCACATGACCGACGTTAGCCCCATGCTGTTCTTTATGCACTCCTGGGCGGCGGGAGACGCGGTGACGCTTGCCAACGGCCTGCATGCGGCGTTGGCTCACACCAACTCGAAGCTGTAGCCCGCGCCGCTTAAAACTCACCGTCGGTGCGCGTGCTCGACGCTTTCTTGCCATGGGAATCATAGACAAGCTGGAGGCTATGCGGCAGAAAGGCGGGCGCCTCGAACTGCTGGAGGAGGAGTTGCACATTGGCTTCCATGGTGGCATTCAGATTGGGTACCGGTGCTCCGTCCAGATAGACCCCCGGGGTCGCGCCCCGCAAGGCACTCAGAAACTCCTGCTGGAAGCCGGCTAGATTGCGGACCTCGTTTGCCGACAGGGGGCGGGCCGGGAGGTAGCCGTGGGCGGCGAGCAGCCGAGCGGTACGGTCACTCAGCACGGTGCTGATGAACGCTTCGGCCTGGGCGGGGTGGTGAGCGGCGCGCGGCACGGCCCAGCCCGCGTAGCCGCTCTGGGGCGCGACCGGGGCGCGATTGGCGTTGGTGCTGGGAAAGGCGAACACGCCGACCGGCACGCCAGTCTGCTTGGTCAGGGTGGTAATCTGCCCATTCTCCGTACTGGAAATAAGCTGCATCGCGGTGGCGCCCTCGAAGAACGCGGTCACGCTGTCCTGAGCATCGAGACCGCCGAACTGCTTGGTGAAATAGCCGCTCGTGCTCCAGCGCTGCAAGGTCTCCCCGGCCTTTAAGAAAGGAGCGCCGGCGAAGCTGAAGTGGGGATCGAGGCGCAGTTCGGGCTGTAGGGGCGCCGGCCCGGTTTCGGCGTTGATCAAGGTGAGATACCAGTCATCGCCCACCCAGCCATCGGCATTGCCCAGGCCGATTGGCGTTAGCCCGGCCGCCGCTACCCTGGCGCAGACAGCATCGAAGGTCGCCACGCTGTGCGGAATGCTCAGATGCAGGCGCTGGAAAATGGCCTTGTTATAGAGGATGGCCACGGCGGCCAGAATGCCGGGCGCCGCATAGACATGGCCATGAGCCTGTCCGGTAGGAGTGAGCAAATCATTGTAGCTTGCCAACATGCCGGACGGGAGATCGGCCGCCCAGCCTTCCCGTTTGGCTACCGTCGTGAGGTCGAGCAATTTACCCGCCGCCACGTAGGCCGGTAGACCGGGACCACGCGGCGTGGTGTACACCAGGTCGGGCGGCGTACCGGCCCCTATCGCCAACTCCAGCTTTTCATTGATGTCGTCCAGGTTGTACATGGTCAAGCGAACCTGTACACCGGGCTGGACGATCTGGAACCGGGCCGCCAGAGCCTGAGCAAGGGATCCTTCGGTGGGATCGTCGCTGCCGTACCATACGCGCAGCACTACGGGCGAGGGCCGCGACGCCGCGCGCGGCCCGACCGATGAGCAGCCGGCGAGGAGCGGCGCGAGGAGGCACGCGAACATGATCCAGGCGCGCCGCGCCACGCCGCGCTTCCCGGTCATGAGCCGCGTACCCCTCCTCCCGATCTGCTTTCTATACGCCGCTCTTATCCCGGAGAGGATACATCGGCAAGAGCAGCGGCGCGCGTGGCCGCTGGTTAAAGTCAAAATCGTTCCGTAAATCACCCAGGATGGGGACATTCTCACGCACCGTGGGACGCGGGTCGGGCCGGCCGTCGGTGGCCGGGTTGAGGCGCTGCCCGCCCATGAAATCGTCTTCGATGAACTTCGCGTAGGCGTCGAAGCTGAGCGTCTGATGGTCGATATAGCTATGTTTGGCGTAGGGACTTATCACCATGGCGGGCACCCGCAAACCGTAACCATTCTCATCCACTTTGGGCGGCACGACATGGTCGTAGAAGCCGCCCCAGTCATCCCAGGCCAGGAAGATAGCCGTACTATCCCAGTCTTTACTCCGCATAATCGTATTGATCAGGTTGGTCACGTAGGCCTGTCCGGCACTGATCAGGGCCTGCGGATGCTCGCTTACGTTCCCATTGGGCACAATCCAGGTGACGGCGGGCTGGGTGCCCGCCGCGGCGGCTTTATAGAACTTGGAGAGCGGCTGGATGTCCCCCAGTTGATCGTCATCCTTGACGGTATCGAAATAGGGAAGTGGATTCCAGATCTGCGGAACGGTCGCGTACTGGTTCTGGGCCTTACAGTACATGGCCTCGTTGGCGCAATCCGGTTGGGGGCCCTGATCGAGATAATAGCGCCAACTGACATGGTTCTTATGGAGCAGATAGGTCAGGTCGGTCCAGGCGTAGTCAATGGTGGGGGGCGGACTGTTCGGGCGAGACATCAAAATACCGGCCGCCCGTTGAATGCGATTGGTGCAACTCATCGGATCGTCCTTCCGCGTGCAGAAGGCCGACCACTCGGAAACCATGAAGAGATGGGCCGGCAAGCTCCAGGACGCGATGGGCGAGAACATGTGATCCTGCAGCACGAAGTTCTTGGCGTACGCCCAGTAATTGGGAATCTGCCGCGCGTCATGGTAGCCCATCACGTCCGGCGGCTCGTCGTAAATGACGTTTGTCCCACAGAGCGGATTAAAAAAAACCTGGCAGGCTTGGTCGCTGCCTGCCCGCTCCTGGCGGATGAAGCCGTTCATCTGACCGTGGTTGATGTCGAGCCGTGAATCCAGGGCTGAATGAGGGCCGCCGAAGTTGCGGTCGTGCGGATCGTAAAACGGCTTGTTGCAGGTAACGGTGCGCGGATCGGGTACGCAGACGGTGGGCACGCCGTTCTTCATGGGGATACCGTCCGCGCCGGGAAAGGTGCCGAAATAGCTATCGAAGGAGCGATTCTCTTGCATAATGATGATGACGTGCTTGATCTTGTGAATGCCGTCCGCAGCGGCGGCCGTGTGCCGAGAATCGACGTAGAGCATCCCGCTGCTCGCGATGAGCGCGGCGAGCAGCACCGTGCCAATGATCCGCGGGCGTCGCGCCATACCCGTCTCCTTTCACGAATACCTTTGTCTCTTCATCGTTTGAACGGCGTGCCGCGCGGCAACGCGGCCATATCCTGGGCAGTGCCGAACATCGGAGACAGCGATTGGTTGGGCGGAGCATTCATCAGCGCATCGAAGCTCTTGATGTATGCCGCCCGATCGGCGTCCTCCTGCTGTTGTGTAATGTAGCCCAGAATCTGCGCGTTGAGAGTAAGCTGGTAGTAGTTCCATGTGACCTGGTAGGCCAGAGCGTTCCGCTTCACGTGCCGGCGGTCGGCGATCTGGCCCAGGGTGTACTGCGTACGCAACGCTCGAATCTGATCCAGGCTGAGATGGAGCATGGAGGTGACCGTCTGGCTCAGCATGCCCCGAAGGAAGATCGGTAATTGGGCCTTGCTGAAACCCGGAGCGCAGGATCGGGTCTTTAGCACCATGGGGGCAATCGGCTTCTGAGCGAAATTGAAGGCGCCCAGCACGTCGTTGGCGTCGCGATCGCGGTCGGTCAAAGAGGGCAGTTTGTAGATTTCC
>JAICHN010000289.1 GCA_025924845.1 Chloroflexota bacterium
AATCTACAACGCGCTCGACCCCGACACCCATTTTCCGGCGCCGGCCGATCCGCGCTTCACGGCCGATCTGGCGTTCCTGGGCAATCGGTTGCCGGATCGCGAGGCACGCGTCGAGGATTTCTTACTCGGTGCCGCCGTCGCATCACCGCATCGGCGATTTCTTCTGGCCGGTAACGGGTGGGCCGACAAAGCCGCACCCGCCAATGTTCGGTACATTGGTCACCTGTCAACCGTGGACCACAATGCCTTCAACTCCTCGCCGCTTGCCGTGCTGAATATCGCGCGCGAGAGCATGGCGCGTTACGGGTTCTCGCCGGCAACCAGAGTTTTCGAGGCAGCCGGGGCGGGTGCCTGCCTGATCACGGACCTGTGGGAGGGACTCGATCTCTTTCTGGAACCGGATCGGGAGATTCTAACCGCGCGCGACGGCACCGAAGTCGCGGCTCGGCTCCAGAGCCTTACTCCGGATCGGGCACGGGCGATCGGGCGAGCGGCCCGGCAGCGCGTGCTGGCCTCACATACGTACAGCCATCGGGCGGCGCGCCTTGAAGCGGTGCTGGGCGTGTGAGGATGGGCCGGGTATGAAGATCGTCGTTCTGGGCCTTTCCATCACATCCTCCTGGGGGAGCGGCCACGCCGTCCCCTATCGTTCCCTCTTGCGTGCTCTGGCGAATCGTGGACACGACGTATGCTTTCTGGAGCGCGACCAGCCGTGGTATGCCGCCAATCGCGATCTGCCGGATCCGCCCTTTGCCCGCACCGTGCTCTACCGCTCCCTCGCCGAGTTGGCGGCGGAGCACGGGGACGCGGTCGCCGCGGCCGATCTGGTGATCGTAGGATCGTTTGTACCGGAGGGTAGCGCCGTCGCGGCCTGGGTGATCCGAATCGCCAAGGGGGTAACCGCATTCTACGATATCGACACCCCGGTCACTCTGGATGCGCTGCTTCGAGGTGGTTGCTCGTATCTGACCGCCGATCTGATCCCGCGCTTCAACCTCTATCTCTCGTTCAGCGGAGGACCAATCCTGGAGCGTTTGCGCGAGGAGTTCGGCGCACGCCTCGCCTATCCGCTGTACTGCTCGGTGGATCCCGACCTGTATTACCCCGAGCCGGCTAGGATTCGTCACGATCTGGGTTATATGGGCACCTACAGCGACGATCGGCAGTCGGCCCTCGACTTGCTCATACTGGAGCCGGCGCGTCTTCTTCCCACGGCGCGTTTCACGGTGGTGGGCGCGCAGTTTCCCCCCGACATCGTATGGCCCCCGAACGTGGAACGCACCGAACACCTGGCGCCAAGCGGCCATAGGGCTTTCTACACCAGCCTGCGCTTCACACTCAGCGTGACGCGCGCGCCCATGATTCAGGCGGGCTATTCGCCCAGCATCCGCCTGTTCGAGGCGGCCGCCTGTGGGACACCGATCATCAGCGACTGGTGGCCGGGCCTGGACAGCTTCTTCAAGCCGGACGAGGAGATTCTGATCGCCGGGACGAGCGAGGGGGTAACGGCCATTCTCCTGGGCATGGATGAGGGTAGGCGCGAGGCGATCGGGGCGGGAGGCCGCGCCGTGGTCGAAGCGCGTCACACGGCGGTTCGGCGGGCCGGCGAGCTGGAGCACTACGTGGCCGAGGCACGCGGCTTCCGTTAACCGGCGAGCGGGCGCGGTATCATGGGGGAGACGCCATGCGCGACGCGGGCAATTGGTTGCCGCGCCATCGGTCGAGTAAAGGAGTTGGTACGTGCGCCTGCATCACGTGTTTCACACGGTTCCCTCGGATCGAGTGCGAGAGTTGCGTACGTTCTACAGCGATGTGCTCGGCCTGCCGGAGATTCCCAAATCCACCGCGCTGGGCGACATGAACGTAGTGTGGTTCGGGGTGGGTGAGGATCACCTGCACTTCGGGATAGATGACAATTGGGATCGTGGTCATCCCGCCCATCACATCGCACTGTGGTTCGAGGATCTGCGCCCCGTACTGGCGCGCTTGCAAGAGGCAGGCTATGAAATTGTCGAGGCGGGCGATTTCCCCGATTACCGCTACCGGCGGCTGTATACTAACGACCCGTTCGGACGGCGAATCGAACTGGTGACGCCGCTGGATGCACCGCTTTGATGGACGGTCTGTTTGGGGGGAGTGCCCGCCGGCAGGCGCGGTGGGCATTTATCCTTACTGATGCGGTGGCTTTTCTGCTGTTCGCGGGACTGGGTCGGCAGCAGCACCATGAGTCGGGCGGCGCGCTCATGACCCTGGTGATCGCGGCACCTTTTCTGGCCGCGTGGTTTGCGGTGGCGGGTTTTCTTGGCCTTTTCGGCAATGAATGGCCACGGCAGGGCGCGGCGCGCTCCTTGAAACCGGTGTCCCTGGCCTGGCTGATCGCCTGGCCCATCGCGCTCGTGTTGCGGGCGGCCCCGCAGCGCCGCGGCGTGACGCTCTCGTTTGCCCTGGTGGCGCTGGTCGTGAACGCGGTCTTCCTTTTGGGCTGGCGGAGCGTATACCTTTTCGTCGCCCACCGCTCGGGAGCCCGGTCGGCGCGGAACCGACTGAGGAAGGCGGACGCCTAGACATGCTATCCTCAAGAGGAACCGCCCGCTGACGGCATGGAGAAGAGCGGTCGAGATGAAGCACGGCAAAGGGGTGTGCAATGGCTGAGCAGTCCGGCGCGACGATTGAAGCCTTATTTGAGGAACGCCGCAGTTTCCCGCCTCCCGAGGAGTTCCGTCGACGGGCCGTATTGACCGACCCCGAGGTGTATAAACGCGCCGCCGCCGATCCCGAGGCGTATTGGGCGACCCAAGCGGCCCGACTGGACTGGTACAGCCCCTGGACCAAGGTGCTGGAGTGGAATCTCCCCTATGCCAAGTGGTTCGTCGGCGGTACCTTGAACGTCTCCTATAACTGTCTGGATCGCCATGTGAAGGCAGGCCAGGGTGACAGAGTCGCGTACCACTGGGAAGGTGAGCCCGGCGATACGCGGACCATTACCTACGCCGACCTGCTCGACGATGTGTGCCGCTGCGCCAACGCTCTCAAAGAATTGGGGGTGGGACGGGGCGATCGAGTAGCGATTTATCTGCCGATGATTCCCGAACTACCGGTGATTATGCTCGCGTGCGCCCGTATTGGCGCCCCATTCACCGCCGTGTTCGCCGGCTTTTCGGCTACGGCGCTCAGCGATCGGATCAACGACGCTGAGGCGAGGGTTCTGGTTACCGCCGATGGCGCATACCGGCGCGGTAAGATCGTACCGCTCAAGGATGCCGCCGATGAGGCGCTGCAAGTCACGCCGAGTATCGAGCACGTGCTGGTGGTGCGGCGCACCGAGAATGCGGTGACTATGGCGGAAGGGCGTGATGTCTGGTGGCACGACATCGTGCCTGGTCAGAACACGCAATGCGAGCCCGAGGCGATGGACAGCGAAGACATGCTCTACTTGCTGTATACCAGCGGCACGACCGCCAAGCCCAAGGGTATCATCCACACGACCGGCGGTTATCTGACGGCGTGCGCTTCCACGCATGCGCTGGTCTTCGATGTACGGCCGGATGATGTGTACTGGTGCGCAGCCGATATCGGCTGGGTGACGGGTCATAGCTATATTGTCTTCGGCCCGCTGGCAAACGGCACGACCAGCCTCCTCTATGAGGGGACGCCTGACTTCCCGGCCAGAGACCGTTGGTGGGCGCTGATCGCGAAATACGGTGTGACCATCCTCTATACGGCTCCGACCGCGATTCGCGCCCACATGGGTTGGGGTACGCAGTGGGCCGCCGCTCACGATCTGCGATCGCTGCGTCTGCTGGGCAGCGTAGGCGAGCCGATCAACCCTGAAGCCTGGATTTGGTACCAAAAGTATATCGGCGGTGAACGCTGCCCAATCGTCGATACCTGGTGGCAGACCGAGACCGGGGCAATCATGGTCAGTCCGTTGCCCGGTCTGACCACCACCAAGCCGGGCTCCGCTACCTTCCCGCTGCCCGGCATCTCCGTGGCTATCGTGGACGAGCAAGGGCGGCTGATCGAGGGCGAGGGCGGCGGGTATGCAGTGGTGACTAAGCCATGGCCCTCCATGTTACGCGGCATCTATAAAGACCCCAAACGCTACGAAGAAACCTATTGGAGTCGTTTCCCTGGGCTCTACCTGGCAGGCGATGGAGTGAAGCGCGATGCCGAAGGCTATTACTGGTTTCTGGGGCGGATTGACGACGTGATGAACGTCTCGGGCCACCGGATCAGTACCACCGAGGTGGAGAGCGCGCTGGTCGACGATCAGCGCGTGGCGGAGGCCGCCGTGGTGGGCCAGAACGATCCGCTGACCGGCGAGGCAATTTTCGCCTACGTAACGGTCAAGGCGGGAATCGACCCGACTAAAGGGCTGGGCGAGGAATTACGGGCCCATGTCTCGAAGGTGATTGGCCCAATCGCCCGCCCGAAGCAGATTCTCTTTACGCCCGACCTGCCCAAGACACGCAGCGGCAAGATCATGCGCCGACTGCTCCGCGATATCGCCAACGAGCGGACGCTCGGCGATACCACGACCCTGGCCGACGCGGGAATCGTGGAAGCGATCCGCGACGCGGGCAAGAAGCCAAGCGAGGACTAAAAAAGATCCTTGGGAAGGAGGCCGGCATCCTTCCCAAGGATCGGTACAACGGAGGGGGTGGGTACTGTGAAAGCTGCCTTTTTTGACGCACCGTTGAAGGTGGCCGTACGCACGGCGCCCGAGCCCGAGGCCGGTCCTGGACGAGTCGTGGTTAAGACGGCGGCGGCCGGCCTCTGCGGTACCGATCAGCACATTTTGCACGGCGATTTCGTGGCCCAGTATCCCCTGATCGGCGGACATGAACTGGCAGGCGTGGTCGAGGCGGTAGGGGCTGGGGTTGAGGACATTCAGGTAGGGGACCGCGTGGCCGTGGATCCCAGCCTGTTCTGTGGCCATTGTTTCTTCTGTCAACGGAATCAAGGCAACCATTGCCTCAATTGGAACGCGATTGGCGTGACCCGGCCGGGCGGCTTTGCCGATTTCGTCTCGGCGCCGGCGGCGAATATCTATCCAATCGCCGATATACCTTTCGAGCAGGCCGCGTTCGTGGAGCCCATTTCCTGCGTGGTATACGGGCTCGATCGGGTGCGTATTCCGGTCGGAGCCGAGGTGCTGATCTACGGGGCGGGTCCTATGGGCCTGCTCATGACCCAGTTGGTGCGGCACGGCAACGCCTCGCGTATCGTGGTGGTCGACAAGGTGCTCGAAAAGCTGGATATAGCCCTGACCCTGGGCGCCACGGAAACCGTGGAAGCCGGCCCTACGGCAGATGCCCGCATACGCGCCATGTCGCCGCTTGGCTTCGACGTGGTGATCGATGTCACCGGGGTGCCCGCCGTGGTACACGGCATGTTGGCTCATGCGCGCCCGCGCGGCAAGGTGCTGTTTTTTGGGGTCTGCCCAACCGAGGCGATGATCACGCTGAGTCCTTTCCAGGTGTACAAGAAGGACCTGGAAATCTATGGCAGTTTCGCCCTATGTTACACCTTCCACCAGGCAATCGCCCTGTTGAGAGCAGGCGCGGTAAAGGTGGAACCGCTGATTAGCCACCGCTTCCCGCTGGATGAGTTCCCACAGGCTCTGCGCTTGGCGGGGTCGGGGGAGGCGCTGAAGGTTCAGGTACAATGGTGAGGCTAAACACCTCGATCTCAAGGACACTACACAGGTGCTTCAGGATGGGGAGCTTTGCCAGAGAGCGATCAAGCCGGAGGATGGCGCTTGCGTTCGCGGTGAGGCGCGCGCGCACCGGGGCAGGGAGGCCGCGAAAGTTATAGGGCAGCAGGTTGGCACGCCGTACCCGAGCTTCCCCGAAGCCATACTTCCGCAGTAGTCGAAGCGTGCCCGTCAGGCTATAGCGCCGTTCGTGCGTGTAGCCGAGCCGGAAGGCCCGAACGATAAACTCGATATACCCCCATCGTTGAGGAAGATTGTAGATCAAGAGAAGGCCACCAGGGCGGAGCACCCGCCGTATCTCCGCCAGGGAGGCATCGTGATCCTCTACATGTTCCAGCACACCGCAACTGACCACCGCATCAAAGGAGGCGTCGGCGTACGGTAAGCGGCTCGGATGATCGCTTCGTCGAATGGTCCGGCTCGGCTCAATGGGCAGAGGAAACTCGCCCGGTTCGCCCACATCAAAGCTGGACACGTTACAATACCGCCCGCCAAGCAGATAGGTCAGCTGGCCGAATCCGGCGCCCCAGTCAAGCACTCGCGGCGGTGTGTTTCCCTCGGACAGGGGATGGTTGGCCCATACGCGGGTCGCCACGCGGTCGGCGATGCGCAGGTAATTGGCAATGGAGATGGGGCTCTGAAGATGGATTACGTAGGGGTTGTCGGCGGATAGGCCAAAGTTCTGGATGTAGGCCGCCTCGCGTAGCCTTTCCTGATCGACATGAATACCGGCCAACTGATCCATATGTGCCGCCAATGCGAATCATGCCATACCACACCGGTCCCGGCGGGCGGTGTCATGATATACCGCTGCCCGACGCAGAGGCAAGGGAATCATGGTGCGGTGGCGTGCTGATGTTTTGTGACAGGCTGCCCCATCCTGAAGGCGAGGGGGTGTAGGAGCGCGGGTCTCCAGGCCCGCCCATGCCGACCAACCGCCGGCACCAATTGTGCTCTCCGGATGACCATTCGCGGCCGCACCAGGCGGGCCTGGA
>JAICHN010000290.1 GCA_025924845.1 Chloroflexota bacterium
CAAGAAGGTGGCGGCCCAGTCCCCGACCAGCACCTCGGCCCCAACGTAGGCGCCAATCATCAAGGCAAGCACCAGCAGCAGCGGATCACGGGCCAGAGTCGCTACCCCCCGCACGCTCACCGGCTCGGCGGCCACGCGCCGTTCCGGAAGGCGTAAACGGGAGTAGAAGAGGACCAGCACCGCCGTTGCCATTGCCGCGACTATCCAGGCCGGGCGCCAGCCGGCGCGGAGGGCCAGGCACGCCCCGATCAGGAGCGGACCCAACAAGGCGCCGATCCCGAAAAAGGTATGCAGAAAGCTCTGCTCGGCGGCGTGACGCTCGGGAGCGGCGATATCGTTCATCATCGCGTTGCTCCCACTGTCGATCACACCGCCGCCCAGTCCAATGACCCCCGAGGCCAGAATCGCCCCGACCCACGCCGGCGAAAAGGCGAAGCCGAGCAGGCCAACCAGGTAGAGGAGAGCACCGAGCGAGAGCGTGGCCCGTTTGCCGAAATGATCGCCCGCCGGCCCGCCCACCAATACCGCCACTGTATAGCCCAGCGTATTGGCCACGAACAGAGGACCCGAACCCGAGGGGGAGATATGGAAGGTCGTCAGAATAGACAGCAGCGCGGGCCCAAGCAGCGTATTACCCGCGCCAAGGACGACGAAACCCCAATATCCCGCCACCCGGACCGGCCCGCGTGAGACCATCATGCCAGGGTTTCCCTACCCCTTGGCCCGCTGAAGGAGCGCACCGCGCACCCGCCCGATCACGGCGTCGGTGAAGGCACTGGTCAGAGTGTGGCCACCCAGGTCTGCGGTGCGGACCCCATCCTCCACGATACTGAACACGGCACCGGTAATGGCCCGCGCCACCAGTTCGGCTCGAGGGTCGGGAATGAACGACAGAAGGGAGGCGCCGGCCAGGATCATCGCCATCGGATTGGCTACATTCTTACCGAGCAGTCCGGGCGCCGTGCCGTGGGGAGCCTCGGCCATGACGGTGAGCGGGCGGAATTGATCGTCAAAGCTGAGCACAAGTGATTCCGAGCCGGCGATCGAGCCGAACATTTGCAGGACAAGATCGGAGAGGCAATCCCCATCGCGATTGAGCGCGGGAATAACCAGACCGCCCTCGGTGGAGAGCAGTAAGGCATAGGTAGCGTCGATCAGCTGCGGCTCGTATGCCACATCGGGGTAGCGCGCGGCGGCGGCGTCCATTTCCTCCTTGAGCAGCCCCTCGTAGATCGGACTCACCGTGAACTTCGGCCCGCCAAACACCTTCGCGCCTAGGCGGCGGGCGTGCAGAAAGGCGAACTCGGCCACGCTGGTACACACGCTCCGGCTAATCCGCTCGGTACGATAGGCAACCTCCTGGCCCTCCTCAATCGTCCGCCACTCCTTCGCCCCGTAGGCATCACCCACGGCCATGCGCACGACCGAGACTGGGGCATGTACGCCGGCGATCGGGCGCACCCCAGGTATACGCCGCCCGGTGCGGATGATCACCTCTCCATCTATCGCCTTTCGCAGCAAGGCATTCGGGCTCCCCACATCGCCCTGGCCCTCGGGCGTGATCGTGGCCGCTTTCAAGCCGTAGCCCGCGCCCACCATCGCCTCGGCGGCATCAAACACGACCTGATTCTTGGTGACGCGACGATGTTCCAGGGAGAGGTCAAAGGTCTCGAAGGTCAGATCCAGATCGAGCAACGACGGATCGAGTACGCGGAGTGCCTCGTCCAGTAATTCTTGCCCGGTCTGGTCACCTTGAAGGACCACGATCTTGTGTGCCATTACATTCTCCGAAGCTGATTCATGGGCCGCGTTCGGCGTCCCGCAGGGCCCGTGCGACGGCGGGGAGGTCGGCGAGCCCTTCGATAACCGCGTCCGGCGCGGCGGTCTCCGGTCCCGGATCCTCCCGGCGGAACTGGTGGGTCAGCACGGCGCGCATGCCGGCTGCCTGTGGGCCGGCGATATCCTCACGCAGCCGGTCGCCCACGAAGATCGCCGACCGACCCTCAATGCTCAGCCGATCCAGCACGGTTTGGTAGATGAGTGGATGGGGTTTCCTGATCCCTTCCTCGGACGACAGCACGACGGCGTCGAAGAGGTCGAGTAGACCAAGCCGGTCGAGGTCCTCGCGCACCCACTCGCCGAGCAAGGTGATGTTGGAGACAAGGCCGAGCCGCAAGCCGGCAGCGCGGAGCGCGCGCAAGGCATCGGCGTTTGCCGGGGCAAGGTGTGTCTCCGCGCCGAGGGCCCGATGCTCCAGGTAAGCGATGCGGCGCACCAGAGACTCCGGCACCGTAAGTTGAAGCTCGGCGAACGATTGGGCAAACTCGGCCAGAATGTCCAGCTCATGCAAATCCTGACGGAGATAACTGTCTTCAATGCGCCGCCCAATGCCATAGGAGATCCGGTCTACCAGGGCACGCGCCGGGGGCGCCTCGGTCGTCAGGTATTCGGCTAGAAGACCGCGGGCCTCCTCATAGGCGGCAAGAAGCGCCTCCTCGTTCAGGACAAAATCGACGATTGTATGGCCGAAGTCGAGCACGACCGCCTGGATCAAGGGCTAGCCCTCACGGAACCGAGGAAGGGTAAAGAAGAACGTGCTGCCAACCCCCTCTTCACTCTCGGCCCAAATGCGACCACCGTTCGCCTCCACCCAATTGCGCGCGATGAACAGGCCAAGGCCGGTGCCGCCCGCCTGCACGGAGCGCGGATTCTCCAGCCGGGTGAACTTCGAGAAGAGCTGATCCATCTGATCGGTCGGAATTCCCACTCCCATGTCGCGGGCCGAGATCGTCACGTACTCCGGGCCATCCACAAGCCGAACATGTACGGATCCACCGTCGTACGAATACTTGATTGCATTGCTCACCAGGTTCACGAATACCTGCTCCGCCTGTTGGGAATCGGCATATGCGATGGCCGGATCACCTTGATCGAGCCGCACCTCGATCCGTCGCTCGGCCGCGGCAATACTAAAGGTCGCAAGCTGACGCTGAATCATGGGGAGCAATTCCACGGGCTCCCGCTGCAAACGGACCCGGCCCGATTCGATGCGCGAGGCGCTGAGCATATCGTCGACCAGGCTGGTCAGAGCATTCACCTGAGAATCGATCAGCCCCAGGTACTGCATCTCCGTCTCCCGATCGAATCCGAAGTCGTCGCGGCGGGTAAGGAGATTCGTGAAGCCCTTGATAATCGAGAGCGGGGTGCGCAGTTCGTGCGAAGCAGTGGCGATAAACTGACTTTTTAGCTGATCCAGTTCGGTCAGCCGGGCGACCATCTGCCGTTCCTGCTCATGCAATCGGGCAAGCTCCACGGTGCGCTGACGCAACTTGTCCTCGGCCGCCTTGATCCGCAGCATAACGCGTACCTTGGCGATCAGTTCATCCATGTCGAAGGGCTTGGTGATGTAGTCGTCCACGCCCTGGGCAAGGCCGGCCAGTTTGTCATCGCGGCGAGCGGCGGCGGTCACCATGATCACGGGGAGGAAGCGGCTGGGATCGACCTCCTTAAGCCGCGCGCAGACCTCCAGCCCGTCCAGGTCGGGCAGGGCGCGATCGAGGAGGACCAGATGGGGCTCATGCGTCGTCATTGCCTGCAAGGCGTCAACGCCGTTGTAGGCAGGATGCGGCTCGTAGCCTTCCAGGCTCAGCACGGCGGAGAGCATTTCAACCAGATCCTCATTATCATCGACAACGAGGATACGGCTGAGGGCGCGACGGGGAGTCTTGGTGAGAGTCATCTCCATGTTGAGGCTAGTGTACACTGGCATACGGCCCAACGCCAGAGTTATACAAGGAGCAGACGAACGTAATGAGGCGGCAAGCGTCTTGGCCCATCCTGTCGGTCGTTGCTTTGACGGCGCTTGGCGTGGGCGGCTT
Source organism: Chloroflexota bacterium (assembly GCA_025924845.1). Next base: position 3,879 of record JAICHN010000290.1, read on the forward strand.
GCTGTATGGTAACAAGGTGGAGCGCAAGCACCTGCGTCTCCGCCGCATTACCATTGACGTGCCCGATCTCCCCAAAGCCTTTGACGATTATCGTATCGTCCAGCTCTCCGACTTTCACGCGGGCGGCCGGGGGTGGTCGGCCGAACTCACGGCACGTGCCGTCGCGCTGGCGGCGGCGCAACACGCCGACCTGATCGTACTGACCGGCGACTTCTTCGAGACGACGCCGGCGATCGGCGCCTGCCCTGAGCTGTTCGGCGCGCTGCGGGCGCCTGACGGGGTCCTGGCCGTGCTGGGCAATCACGACTACCACCATGAGGCGGTGCGCCTTCATCGCATCGTGGGCGCGCTGCAAGACATTGGCGTACGGGTGCTGCGCAATGAGTCATACCGCGTGCGACGGGACACTCAGGAACTCTGGATTGTCGGGGTGGATGACGGCTACTCCGGGCACGACGACTTGCCGAGCGCTATGAGCGGCGTGCCGAGCGCGACGCGGCCGGTCATGCTGACCCATTATCCCGATTTCACCTGGAACCTCCCACCCAGGCGCTTCGCCGTAGTGCTGTGCGGCCACACGCACGGCGCCCAGGTGCGTCTGCCGCTGGTTGGACTCTACGCGCGGCGCCGCATTGCCAATACACGCTTTTCGCATGGTCTCTACGACGTCAATCATAACCCGGTGTTCGTGACCACCGGCATCGGCACGTCCGGCCGGCCCATCCGCATTCTGTCTCGCCCCGAAGTTGTGGTGATTCGACTGCGCGCCGTGCCGTCGGCAGCCGGGAAATGAGCCTACCCGCCAAGCGCGCCCCGCGCGGCTCGGCGGGGCGCGTGCTGTTCTGGCTCGTGATGCTGGTCGGCGCCTATTGGATACCGCGTGGGCTGCAATCCAACGCGGACAGCCATCTGGCGCTCAGCTTCGCGCTGGTCGAACACCACGGCGTGCGTATCGATTCCTACGCGGCCGACCTGCTGGATAAGGCGGTCTATTGCGGCCCCCAAACCGACGTGAGGACGTGCAAGCACTACTATACCGACAAGGCGCCCGGAATCAGCCTGTGGGTCGCCGCCGTCTATGGGGTATTACGCCCCGTACTGCCGCCTGCCATGATGCCTACCGGTCCCACGGCCGACCGCTTTCTGCTGCGCTGGCTGCTCACCCTGCTCTGCATCACGGCGCCCTGCGCCGCCTTCGTCGCCACACTGTGGAAGTTCGGTTGTCGATTTGCTCCGCCGGGCGTGGCCCTATTGCTGGTTATCGGTTATGCCTTCGGCAGCATGGCCCTGCCGTTCAGCGTGCTGCTCTTCAGCCATGCCCTGGTCGCGGCCCTCCTGTTCTGGGCCTTTATGCTGCTCTATGGCGTGCATCGACCCTCGTTCGAGCCGCCGACCTCGTCGTTGGACACTAATGGCAGCGCGACGCCCAACAGGGCGCGGTATGGCGGCTTGAGGGTGGGTCTCCTGGCCGGGATTTTAGCGGGTTACGCGGTTGGCTGTGAATATCCCGCCGCGATTATCGCCTTTTTGCTTGGGCTGTATATCCTTGTCGCCGAGGGAGCGCCCCGGCATAGGATCATCCGGGCCGCGGTGTACGCGGTCGGGGTGGTCGGCGGGTTCGCGCCCGCTGAGATCTACAATCTGGTTGCCTTCCACACCTGGTTCGCGGGCGGCTACACCCATCTGACCGATCCCTACTTCGCACACGGCATGGCACGCGGCATCCTCGGCGTGGGCCTCCCGCTATGGGATGCGATCTGGGGCACCACGTTCAGTCCCTTCCGCGGATTGTTCATTCTCTCGCCCTGGCTCCTTCTGGCCGGGCCGGGACTGGTCATCATGACGCGGCGTGGCCTGAGCCGCGAGGCGTGGTTGTGCGGACTGGTCAGCGTAGCCTACTTCCTGTTTCAGGCCGGCTATGCATTCTGGGATGGGGGAGCAAGCGTCGGTCCCCGGCACTTTCTGCCCGCGCTACCGTTTCTCGCCTTTCCCGTGCTGTTCGCCTTCACGGACCTTCGGCTGCGTCGCGTCGGGCAGTGTTTGATCGCCTTCTCGGTCATCCAACTGGCGCTGGTGGTGATGACCAATCCGCTGTATGGCGATCCGCGCTACGTCCCCCACGTGCTGATCCCCTTTGTTGACCAGACCATGCACGACCTGGCGATCGGACACCTCCAAAATAATTGGGGCATGGTCTTTGCCCTGCCCTCGTACTTCTCGCTCCTTCCCCTCGCCGTTCTCGTCCTGGTCGCCGCGCGTCGGCTGGCCCTGCATCTCGTCGCACCGGCATCGACTCGCCGGCCCTGAAGCATTGGCCGCGATTGCAAATTTTTTACATCTTGGCAATGAGACGGTAATGTTCGACCCCTATCGTGATTGATGGATGGACTACGGTTCGGAGACCCAAAGGAGTACCGCGCATGGGCAGTAATCTGATCAATGCACGACAACCGGTACCCGCTGCCGCAAACCGGCGGCGACGGGAATGGGCGGGCATTGAGCTGCGAGCAGTGCTCCGGGCCACGTGTCAACCCGCGCTCCAATCGAGGTCGGCCCTGGCCGGTGCCGGTCGAGATTTGAGCTTGGGTTTGCGCGCGGCCTCGGGGATTCGGCCGCGGTAAGCCGCGGCGCTGCCCGTCTCCGCGGCGTTTGGACGGCCGGTCCACACGTCTCCGGGGATAGCCACGTTTACCCTGGGCAGCGTCGAAGCGCATCACGCTCCCTCCACGGAGAGGGTGCCCGCGGGGTGAGGACCGCGGGCCCCCACTCCGTTTCCACGTACCCGCCGCGCCCAGGCGCACCCCATTCGGCCCCCACTCAC
>JAICHN010000291.1 GCA_025924845.1 Chloroflexota bacterium
TCGTGGCTCACGCCGGCATGAAGCAGGAGATGCAGGGTCGGGGTTCGGGCAAGGTGCGCGAGTTCGCCCTGTATGGCGAGACGACCGGCGAGACGGATGAGTTCGGGCTACCGGTGCGCTATAACTGGGCGGCCGAATACCACGGCAAGGCGAGTGTCGTGTACGGGCACACGCCGGTCCCCATGCCGGAGTGGTTCAACAATACGATCAACATCGATACCGGCTGTGTATTCGGCGGCAGTCTGACCGCCCTCCGCTACCCCGAGCGTGAACTCGTCTCCGTTCACAGCTACCGAACCTACCAGGAGCCTGCCCGGCCGTTCCTACCGCCGATTGAAGAGCCGATCTTGACAGCGCAGCAGCAGCATGACGATATCCTCGATCTTGACGACGTGCTCGGCAAGCGCCTGATCGAAACGCGCTTACGGGGCAAGGTGACCATTCGCGAGGAGAACGCTTCGGCCGCCCTTGAGGTGATGAGTCGTTTCGCCGCCGATCCGCGTTGGCTCGTCTACCTACCGCCCACCATGTCCCCGAGCGAGACGAGCAGCAGGCCCGATCTACTCGAACATCCCAAGGAGGCATTCGCCTACTACCGAAAGGAGGGCGTGGCGCGGGTCGTCTGCGAGGCGAAGCACATGGGCTCCCGCGCCGTGATCGTGGTCTGCAAGGATGAGGATGTGGCGCGCTCCCGGTTCGGCCTGGTTGGTCAGGGAGCCGGCATTGTCTACACCCGTACCGGCCGGCGCTTTTTCAATGACGAGGATATGGAACGCGCCTTGCTCGCGCGGGTCCGTCGATCCCTGACCATATCCGGCCTGTGGGACGACCTTGTGACCGACTGGATGGTGCTCGATTGCGAACTGATGCCCTGGTCCGCCAAGGCCCAGGATCTGCTACGGCAACAGTACGCCGCGGTTGGCGCCGCATCGGGCGCGGCGTTGCCTGCCGCTATCGCCTCCCTGGAGCAGGCACGGACGCGCGGAGTCGCGATAGACGCCGTGCTCGACCATTTCCAACAACGAGCGGTGATGGCGGAACAGTACGTAGAGGCATATGGGCGCTATTGCTGGCCGGTCGCCTCGATTGATGATCTAAAGCTGGCCCCGTTCCACATCCTGGCAAGCGAGGGCACGGTGCATACGGATCGGGATCACGTCTGGCATATGGAGAGGCTTGCTCAGGTTTGTGGAACGGACCCCGCCCTGCTGGTCGCTACTCCCTACCTCATCGTCGATCTTACCAACAGTCGGAGTGAGGAACAGGGCATACGCTGGTGGGAAGAGCTGACCGGGCAGGGCGGCGAAGGTATGGTCGTCAAGCCGTATGACTTCATTCCGCGCGGCCGAAGAGGGCTCGCTCAGCCTGCCATAAAGTGCCGTGGCCGCGAATACCTGCGTATCATCTACGGGCCGGAATACACGGCGCCCGACAACCTGGCGCGGCTGCGCAACCGGAACGTGGGAGCGAAGCGATCGCTGGCTTTGCGGGAATTCGCGCTGGGCATCGAAGCGCTGGAGCGTTTCGTCCGCCGCGAGCCGTTGCGGCGGATTCACGAGTGCGTGTTCGGCGTGCTGGCCCTGGAGAGCGAACCGGTAGATCCCAGGCTGTAGGTTGATTGCCCGCGGCATCAGCGTACCGTGGGGTAACCGCGTCGCTGCCAGCCTTCCATCCCGTCATCCACGTTGACCGCGCTGAGCCCCTGTTGCAGCAAGTACGCCGCCACCTGGGCGCTCCTCGCCCCAAGATGACAGATCACGTATACCGGTCGCCCGGGGTCAAGTTCGGTCCAGCGGTTCGGCACGGTGGCCATGGGCATCAGAAGGGCTCCCTCGATCACACCGCCCGCGTGCTCGCGCGGCTCCCGCACATCCAGCAACTGGACCGGCTCGCCGGCCGCGAGCCGGGCATGCAAGGCAGCGCTATCGGCGTGTCCCATTTCTCGCGGCGTTCCAGCGTTTGACATGCCTTTCCTCCCTCTCATTCGACAGCGGCGGGTGGGTCGGGTCCGCGGACCCGACCCACTTACTCTTCCTTAATAGCTCAGGTTGCCCGCATGCGCTTCCTCAAGGTAGCGGGCCAGCAGATCCACGGCGGCCTGAATATCATTGACGTGCGCAGTCTCGTTAACCGTGTGGACGTAGCGGGTCGGAATGGAGAGGGTGATCGAGGGTACCCCCGATCCACTCCGCTGGATAGCGCCGGCGTCGGTGCCGCCGCGGGGGAGAATTTCCAACTGATGGGGAATGTTCTCGCGGCGGGCGATCGCCCGGAACTGACTGACCAATCGGTGATCGGAAATACTGGAACCATCCGTCAGCTTGATCGCCGCCCCGCCCCCCAGCGCGGACACCCGATTCTGCTCCGACATGTCGGAACCGGGAATATCGAGGGCGAGCGTTACGTCCAGAGCGACCCCGAGGTCGGGATGCAGCCCTTCGGCGGCGGTCTGAGCACCGCGCAGACCAACTTCTTCTTGCACCGTGGCCACCGCTAGTACCGTGGCCTGTACGTCGCGCATGGCACGCACCGCCTCGATCATCACGTACAGCCCAAGGCGATCGTCGAGTGCCTTGCTGGTCACGCAATCACCGATGCGCACGGTCTGCCGATCCAGCGTGACCATATCGCCCATTTCCACCGAGGCCGCCACGGTCTCGGCGGGTAGGCCGAGGTCGATGAAATAGTCATCCAGGGTGAGGGCCTTGTTTTCGCCCTGCTTCAAATGGGCGGGCTTCACGCTGGGCATCAGCACGCCGGGCAGCGGCCCGCCCGCGCCATGCACGATCACTCGCTGCGCGAACAGCGCCTGCGGATCGAAGCCGCCCAGAGGATGAATGCGGAGGAACCCCTGCTTGTCCACCCACTTGACGAGGAAGCCAATCTCGTCCATGTGCGCGGCCACCATCACGCTACGTCCTGCCCCGCCATGCTTGACGCCAATCACGTTGCCAAGCGCATCAACGCGCACCTCATCCACCAGCGAACCCAGCTCCTCGCGCACCACGGCGCGCAGGGCATCCTCGTGGCCCGCTACCCCGGGCGTCTCGCACAGCAATTTGAGCAACTCGAAGTTCATCCCCAACCCCACATTTCCACGCTTCAGCCGCGCCCTTCATGGACCCGGCCCCTATGCCGGCCCACCGCACGGATTGTACCCCGCTCAGTGTTTTCTCCGTCGGCAGAGTGTGAAGGGGAGAGTTCCGCGAATGCGGCCGCGCGGACAGTACGAGGATGCTTCAAGCTGTACAGGGAAGGGCTCATCATGGCCTAGCCGACGGGCGATCAGGCGGGCTGTCGCGGAGCCGATCGGTAGGAAGGGGACCGGGCAGCGCCCGCTCCGCCTCGTCCTCCAATCGACCCTCATTTCGTCGTACGACGATCAGGGAGACGACGATTACCAGGACGGCCAGCATCACGGTGGCGATGCCGATTGGGCCGCTCAGCCGATGGATGTTGTCGCCCAGCGCATAGCCTCCGAGTCCGTACAGGGTGGCCCAGAGGATCCCGCCCGCTGCGTTGAAGAGCAGGAAGCGGTCCCAGGGCATACGGTTGGTGCCCGCCAGGAAGGCCGCCCAGGCACGCAGCACCGCTACAAAGCGGCCGAAGAAAACCACCTTTCCCCCATGTTCGCGGAAGAGATAGATGCCGAGCTTGAGCTTACGCTCATTCAGGTGTACTACATGCCCGTAGCGGCGCAGCAGCCGATAGCCGCCCACCCGCCCGACCAGGAAGCCCAGGTTGTCCCCCAGAATAGCGCCGCCTGCCGCGGCCACAATGACCAAGGGAATGTGGAAGCCGTGATGGGTGCCGGCATAGATCGCGGCGGCGAGCAGCATGGTCTCGCCGGGAAAGGGAATCCCAGTGCTCTCGACCGCCACGAAGAGCAGGACCACCCAATAACCATAGCCGGCCAGGAGGTGGGTAAGTGTGTGGCCGGAGAAGTGAAACATCGTGGTCTATCCATCTGGCGTAGTGATGAGATGACGGAGGTGGGATGTCGCTTAGAGTTCCTCGTCGGCCGGAGGAGGACTCTGACGTTCATAGATCTCCTGGGCGAATGCCTCGAGCACCGTGGCGCACTCGTCCACCTCCGCGATCGCCCGTGCGGCGCCCTGGGCCCCCAAGCTGTCCCGCGCCTGCACCTGTGCCAGATACTTGCGTAGGCGTTCCAGGCTGCTCTCCTCGTCCTCCAGCTCGGCAAAGGTGAACTTGCCCTTGCGCCGCTCGCGGGCAATTTCCTCCCGGAAGCGCTCGGTCTCGTCCACCACCTCCTCATACTCTTCATCGCGGGCGGCGTTGAACCGGGTCACGGTCCGCTCTTGCCAGCCCGCATCGGGTGAGGTGGTCTCCAGCACCGTGGCCTCGCCGCCATACTCTTCAACGCGACGGGCGAGGCGGCCATAGGCAGCGCGATTCGTCTCAGAGCGCGGGAGCAGGCAGACGCCATGTTGTAACGAGAGGGCGCCCAAGCGCTTGGTCTCGCGCCAGACGGCCGTACGTGCAGAGGAGGGCTCAGCAGGGAGACGATAGATCAGCAGCAGCCAGTGCTCGGCGACGACGGCGGCTGAAGCCGTCTCGCTCCGTAATGATGCAGCAGATCTAGCATGTGACATACGTTGCATGATACACTCATCTTGCTAGGCGCGCAATCAGCACACCGATCGCATACAGAGTAGCGAGCCGCGATGCTCGTGCAATGGCGGGCGAACATACAGTGACGAGGTAGAGGACAATGCCAGAGGCCCGGAGGGACAGCAATGAAGCGACTCGTACGTAGACTCCTGCTTTTGCTGCTTGCCAAGCTTGCCCGGTGGCAGGCATGGAAGATCGCCTGGCGAGCGGTGGGCAAGCAGGCCAGGCGACGGCTCGGGAAGCAGGCGCGCGCGCTGCCGCGGCGATTGGCCGCGAGGGCGGCGCGACTGTCCGCCGTCGCCCTCGGCAAAAGCCCGCTACGCAACATGGACATCGGGGAGCGAGTGATCGTTCGCCTGTTCACGCTCGCGGAGCAGCTTCATCAGGACTGAGCAGCCATGGGAGTACAGAGAGAAACATGGATTACCAACTGTTCCAGGCTATCAATGGTCTCGCCGGCCACAACAGTGTACTCGACGCCTTCATGGAGGCTGTTGCCACGAAAGGACAGTTTGTCCTGGTGGGCTTGGTGGCGCTGCTCTGGCTGTTCCCCACCCCGGTCACGCCGCGCGGACTTGAGCGGCGGCTGGTGATCTATGCGCTGCTCACGGCCGCCATCGCCCTCGGTCTCAACCAGGTGATTGGCCACATCTGGGCACGGCCGCGGCCGTTCGTGGCCCATCACGTCACATTGCTCATCGCAGGTTCGCATGACCCGTCCTTCCCCTCCGATCACGCGGCGCTTGGTTTTGGTCTAGCCTTGCCCGTGCTGCTTCGCAGTCGTGCCTGGGGCGTACCGCTGCTGTGCGGCGCGCTGTTGCTCGGCTTTGCTCGCGTGTTCGTCGGGGCACACTATCCCGGGGATATTGCGGGCGCCTTTCTTGTGGCTCTGGCAATTACAAGCGAAGTCTGGGTACTACGCGATCTGCTGGAGATTCCGATCAGGCCGATCCTGCGCTTATGCGCCCGCCTTCACCTGGCGAGTGGTGGGGATGGGCTATACCCGCCCAAGTTGGCTGGCGGATCAGCGCGAACCAATCCATACTCACCAGTGATGTGACCATAAGTATCCTCGTCGTCGGTGGATTGCTCCTAGTCGGCGCGGTGCTCGCTACGTGGGCCAACGCGCGGGCCTTGAAAGCCCTAACGAAAATCCTGAAGGCAGGGGAAGAGCAGAGCGGCGCTGTCGTCCCAACACACATCGAGGCTGCCCGTGGCTATCTCCACGCGGGCGGCGCACTCCACGCAAATCGCCACGATACGGGAGCGGCCCCGACTGCTGTCAACGTCATATTTCCAGACGCGGTTGGATTCGCGGAAGCGATGATGGTTTGCCTCGGCCTGGTGCAACAATTGGGGCAACAGCACCTTCATGCGCTCCATGTCCGCCATGGTCCCTCCGTCTAACACCGCATGATCTATTCTGCCGGCATCCGCACTGAACCCGGATACATCATCGCCGCGCCTGTTCCGTCTCCCTCGCATACTGGTGTATAGCGTACACCACTTGGCTAACTTCGTCGCGGCGAACAAGGGGCCGTTTTGATTGGTATATAGGTCAATCGGGAACTTCGTATGATATCCTCAGGGCATGTCGGGCAATTATCGCGCGATCGGTGCTGGGACTTGAGGCGGTTGTCTCGCTCTCGGCGGTTGACCCAATCCGCCATGAACGAGGTATGGATTGGCATGCTTCCCATGATCAGGCCCACCTTGGCTGAGAACGTCGGTTATTCAGGAGCGCATGCCGTTCCGGTCGGCGCGGATCTCCAGATCCGTGACGCGCTTCCCACCGACCACGCCGCCGTGGTGTCCTTGACCCTAGCCGCAAACATGGAATATGTGCCCATGCTGTCGCTCGACTGGTGGCGTGCTTATAGCCAAAACATAATCGAGACCCTGGCCCCTGAGGCACCCGGCACGAGCATCGTGGCGGAACTTTCGGGCGGACTGGTGGGAAGCGTGCGCTTATTGCCGGCCGAGGCACATGAGGCCGATTGGCCGGAGATCCGTCTCCTGGCGGTGGTTCTGAGGGCACGTAGA
>JAICHN010000292.1 GCA_025924845.1 Chloroflexota bacterium
AGACCCGCGCCCCTGAAGTATGGCCACGAAGCCGGTCAATTGCCCGTCTCCAACCGTGAGCCGCACCCCCCCGGCAACCTAGCAACCCTGGTATCCTGTGTGGGGCATATCAGCCGGCCAACGCCCTCCAGAGGAGATGCGGCATGCAGTCAGATCGTGCGTCGAGAGTATCGGCGCGCATTCGGGAGATTCCCGACTTTCCTATTCCCGGAGTGATTTTTAAAGACATCACTCCTGTCTTGCAGGATTCCGCTACCTTTCGCGACGCGATCGACCTGGTGGCGGATTTGTTTGCCCCGGATAGTTTCGACGTGATCGTAGGCCTCGAATCACGCGGATTCGTCTTCGGTTCACCCGTGGCCTATAAGCTGGGCCGCGGCTTCGTGCCCGTGCGCAAACTGGGTAAGTTGCCCGCCGCCAAACTCGCCGTGGAATACGAGTTGGAGTACGGCAGCCATACCCTGGAAATGCACGCCGACGGCATTCTGCCCGGTCAACGCGCTCTGATCGTGGATGACCTCCTGGCCACCGGCGGCACGTGCGGCGCCGCGGTTAACCTGGTGGAACGCCTGGGCGGCATCGTCACCGGCGGCGCCTTCCTGGTCGAACTGGACTTCCTACACGGACGTGAAAAGCTGGCCGGTTACGACGTGCGCAGTGTCGTGCGTTTCTAAATGCTTCCCTCGAGATCCCACGGCCTGTCTATGGCGAGCCCCTCTGGATGTATCCCGCAACCGCGGGTTGGAAGCATGTAGGGCCGTTAGGCCACGTATCGCCCATACCACGGATCCGAAAGTGAGCTGTAAAGGCGGACGGAGAGGTAACCTAGCGTACGCGCCAGGTGATCCGTCCGCGCGTGAGGTCATAGGGGGAGAGTTCGACCCGCACGATATCGCCGAGCACCACTCGCACGTAGCGCTGGCGCATCTTGCCGGCCAGATGGGCCAGCACCTTGTGTCCGTTTTCCAGTTCCACCATGAAGTTGGTATTGGGCAGCGCCTCGATCACGGTGCCTTCCAACTCCAGTACATTGTCTTTCTTCTTCAAGCAGATCGTTCCTTTTTCGGATGCATCAAGCGGCACTTCACCACGTAGAAGTATACCCGTGCCCTGGAGCAGGGACAACCGATAAGCAGATCATGTCCTGCTGCCTAGAGTGGGATACGGCGCGGCGGAGCGAGGCGAGTGGTAACCTGTTCCGTTGAAAGAGCATGCCGACAGATACCGATCATCCGCCTACTATTCAGCCGCTCCCCGCATTGATACCATCGGCTGATGAAACACCTAGGATTCCGTGGCGGAGGAGGGCCGCATCCCCGATGGAAGTGGAAGCGGACCCAGGGATAGCACGGTTGAGCGAGGGGCAAGATACCACGTCGCCCGCCGATGCCGGCGCTCACGCCGCGGGCCACCTCCTCCGGCGCCGCCAGGCGTCGCTCGCGCTCGGCGCCGCCCTTTTAGTCTACGCCGGCCTGTGGTTGATGCACCGCGTCGCCGATCCACTCTTCCTACCGTGGTGGCCTACCGGCATTCTCGCCGACGTCTTCCCAAATCCCTGGTGGGTATTGTCCGGCGTGCTGGTTGGTTTGGTCGGCTGCGTGGGCGCGTTCTACTCTTTGGCGTGCTTCGATCAGGCGGAGCCGCCCGCTCCCGCCTTGAGCTCGGGGATGCCGCGACCCCGTTGGGTCCGTATCGCGGGCCTCGCCCCGGCAGGCTTGGCGTTGGCCATTCTGGGATACGTCGTATGGCAGGCAACCGAGCATCAGGCGGGAATACCGGTCCTGCTGCTGGGCCTGCTTGCGACGCCCCTCCTCGCCATTCTCGTCATCGAGTTCGTTCTTCCCTCGCCGCGCGTCGTCGCCCGGTCAGTGCTTCAGCGCCTCAGCCCTGTCGAGTGGGCGATCATCCTGATCGCCGCGCTGGCCTTCATTGTCTTGAATGAACGCGATGCCTATAACTGGCGTTATGCGTACATCGGCGATGAGTGGGCTTTCTACGGCATGGCGGAGAGTATCGCGCACGGCAGTCCTTTCGACCTGCTGAGCCAGGCCGGGGTGTACGGCATCCATCCGCTAGCCAATTCGGCCTATCAGGCGCTGGTCATGCACATCTTTGGGATCAATGTGTTCGGTTGGCGGATGGCTGCCACGCTCTCCGTGGCGCTGCCGATCGCGCCGCTCTTTTGGCTCGCCCGCCAACTGGGCGATACATTCTTCGCCCTGACCACGATCGTCTTCTACGCCGGATGCAGCTTGCTCTGGGCCTTCGCGCACATTGGTTACAACAATAACGATCCATTGCTGGTCAGCATTCCCGCCGCCGCCTTGCTCTATGCCGGGCTGCGCCTTGAAAGGGGCAGCCTGCTCTTCGCGGCGGGCGCCTGCGCCGGGGTGGCCTGGTATTCCCTATTCACCGGCCGGCTGATGATTGCCGTGCTGGTGTTGGTGGTGATCGGCGAATGGCGGGGCGGGCGGAGCCACGTCCTACGGTGTCTGGCCTTCGTCCTCGGCGGCTTCGCGGTGGTGGTGCTGCCGCTGGCCGTTGATAACGGCTGGGATACGATCCACCAAATGTTCGCCCTGGTAAACCTCTCCCAGGCACGCACCGAGAGTCCTGTGTCCAGTCTGCTGGCCCAAAATACGGTGCGCGGCGTGTTTGCTTTCCTCTATGCCACGGAGAGCACTCACTATGTGGTGGGCGAGGTGTTCGACCCTATTTCGGCCTGCGCGCTCTGCCTCGGCTTCACTATTGCCCTGCGCCGGCTGCGCGATCGCGGCGTACGGCTGGCGCTGATCTGGTTCCTTAGCGGATTGATGCTCAGCACGCCGCTGTACTATGCGCCCCAGATCGCCGACACTCGGCTGCAGTTCGCCATCCCTCCCGCCGCGTTGCTGGCGGCGATCGGGCTGCGGGCCGCGGGCCGCGCCGCTCGGACGATCGGGGGTTGGCCGGTGCTGTACCCGATCGTGATGGTCACGGCGCTAATCGGAGCGCTCATCTTGAACGGCTACCACTTTTATGTCACCGTGCCGCGAACGCTGAACGAGGATGTGATTGCCCTGGATCTGGGCGCCATGGACGCGGCGCCCCAGCAAATGATTATCCTGGTCGGCGATAGCGCCAACAACAATCTTTGTCAGGTACTGGACGGCTATGGCAAGAATACCGGCGCTGTCCTCCATTTTCAGGATCAACGGCTTCAGCCGCTGTGCTTGGCATACATGGATCGGTCCCCAACCTATTATGCCCAGGCTATGGTGGTGATGGACAAGGCCGGCCGGCAAGCGGTTACTCGCTGTCACTTACCGCTCTGGAAGCTGGCCGTATCGCCGAATCACGACCAAACCGCATGGGGGTATCACCTCTGGATAAGCATTGATCCAAAAGGCGCCTATCTGGATCGACTCGCCGGAACGATTAAGGGGCGCTGTTCCAGGCTCAGTACCCTCCGCCAGAGCTAATATAGAGCACGGGGGAGCACCAAGATTAGGCCGAAGGCTGGGATGAGTCAGAGGAGAATCGGACGATAGATGAAAGTCGATGCACGAGCCGGCGCCCCGATGCCGCGTTCTCTCCCGGAAACGGCTGCTCCGAACGAGCGCGCCGTCCCGGATGTCCGGTCCGGTCCGGCGCGCGATCCCACATTCCTGCTTGGTGTCCTCGCTATCCTGTTCGTGCTGAGCTTTGCCGACCAACTCCTGCTGACCGCGCAACCCGACTCGCCGCGGCTCGGTATCTTCCTCTGCTTGCCGCTGCTTGGGTTAGCGGCGGGGGCGATTTTAGCCTTTGGGCCGACCACGCGGATCGGCTTTGCCGCCTGGCACGTCCAACCGCCGCCGCGGCCCCTGCCCCGGCTATCCTACCTGTTCATGTCCATAGCGCTTTTGTGCGCCGGGTATGCCGCCATCGAGGTACACAACTACGGATCGCTGAGCAACGCGACCGTTGCCTGGACCGGCGCCATCGTCCTGTCCATCGCCGCCGTGGTCTGGCCGGGCGCCGCGCCTGATCTCCGGCGCCCTCTCCTACGGCTCCGCGACGCGGTGACCCGTCACGCCTATCCCCTGGCCACCCTGGCGGCCATTCTCGTCCTTGCCGCGGCCTTGCGCTTCATTGCTCTCGATACCGTGCCTGGGTTCATCCATCCGGACGAAGCGGATGTCGGTCTCTCGGCCAGGGCGGTCGCCACCAGCCAGGCGCAACCTCTCCTGTCTTACGGATTTATGGGCCTTCCCATGCTGGGGTACGCCTGGGACGGCGCTTTCCTGCGCCTGTTTGGCGAAAGTTTGGCCGTGCTGCGCGCTTCCTCGGCGGTCCTGGGCGTCGGCTCGATCCTGATTACCGCGCTGTTGGGGAAGGAACTCTTCAACTGGCGGGCAGGGCTGCTCGCCGCGGCCTTCCTGAGCTTCTTCCATCTCCATATTCACTTCAGCCGTGATGGCTTGCACAACATACAGGCGCTCTTCATGGTCACCGCGACCGTCTATCTCCTGGTGCTGATGCTGCGCTATGGCTCGCGACTCGCCGCCGTGGCGACCGGCATCGCGCTCAGCGTGGATTTGCAGGTATTCTTCTCGGCTCGCCTGGCGGTCGTGATGGTTGCCCTGATTGGTTGCTGTGTCTTGCTGGTGACGGATCGGCATTTATGGCGCGCCCGCCTACACGCCGTGGCCTGGGCCGGCGCGGCATTCGTGGCGGCCGTGGCGCCGCTTGCCGCGTTGATCGGGCAGGATTGGCAGGGGTTCAATCAGCATGCCGGCGATTCCCTGGTTACGACGACCGATCCGGCCGGCCGGCTGCATATGTTTAGCGTCTATGGCACCTACGATATTTGGTCGGTGATGCGGACCAATCTGGCCCTCGCGATGCAAACCTTTAACTTCCCCGGCCATGTGGCCCAGCAATATCCGCTCTTTCCCCATCCCATGCTTGACCCGGTGAGCGGCGCGCTGTTCGCCGGCGCCGTCGCCTTTGCGCTTTTCCGCATCCGCCATACCGGATTCGCCATCTGTCTCATTATGTTCGGTGTCATCATGTTCTTTATCGGCATGCTCACCCTCGACCAGCCCGACTGGAACCGCTTGCTGATCATTCTGCCCGTGATTGCCCTCCTCCTCGGCGCCTTCCTGGACGGCATCGGGCAACTGGCAGAGCAGGTCGCCTTCCTTGCCAAACCCGCTGTCGTTTGCGTGGCGGCGCTCCTGATCGCCGTCGCCTTCGGCAATCTGCGCTGGTATTTCTTTCAGTTTCAGCCTACCGTTCAGCAGAGTATCAGCGCCCTGGCGATGGACGTGGCGAACTATCTGCGTGCCGCCACGAACCACCCCTATGCCTACACGGTCGATGGCGGCGGCTTCAATATCGACAACCAGGCCGTGCGCTTCGTAGCGCCGAGCGTGCCGGCCTGCGTCCTGCCGCCCAACCTGGACCGCTCCGCTTGCCCGGCCGCGCCGGCGCGCGAGCGGCTATTCTTCATTATGCCCACGCAGGTGACCTTGATTCACCAGCTACGTACCGCCTTCCCCGGCGGTACCGTATCGGTGTTCAGGCGCTATAGTAATGGACAAACAGTCAAACTATATCGAGTGGGAAGCCCTTAAGAACCTGATGATGCTCGGAACTCCACGATGACGTCCGCCTATCGAACAGGCGGCGTCACGATCATAACTATTGCCTGTGCCCTTCTGCTGATCGCCACGATCCGGTTGACCGGTGCCCCGACCGTCCAGTGGACGCTCCTCCTCTATCCGGTTGCCTTCCTGCTCGGCTGGTGGGGTGAATGCCGTCTCCAGGGTGCTACGTCGCGCGCGCTGTTCCGCCGGCTCCGGGCGGCAGTCGCATGTCATCGAACCGAGTTGTGGGTGCTCGCCCTCATCACTGGGGCGGGTTTCGCGCTGCGGCTGTGGATGATAAGCCGGTACCCGCTGTCACACGGCTTTGAGGCGGATGAAATCGATGTGGCGATCAGTGCCTGGAACCTCGTGCATGGTCCCGACCCCTGGCCCCTCTATCAGCACGCCACGGGGAGCGTATCGCTCTTCCAACCAATCGGCCTCAGCTTCATGCTGTTTGGCTCCAACCTGTTATCGTTCCGCTTGCCCCTGGTCCTGGCCGGTACGGCGACTGTTCCGGCCTTTTATATGCTGGCCCGGCAGTTCGCTCGCCCTCCTGCCGCCCTCTGCGCCGGCATGCTGCTTTCACTTGCCTTCTGGCCCACTATGATGGGCGTGCTCGCCTTCGGCTGGATGTATGGCGCCGTCTTCCAGTCAATTGGCCTGGCCCTCATTGTGCTCGCCACACGGCGCGGTAGTCTCAGCGCGGCGGCCGGTGGAGGGGCAATACTCGCCCTGTGTCTCTACAGCTACGGCGCCCAGCGAGTCATGCCGCTACCGGCCATTCTGCTCCTGGCAGGCTTTCTGTTCAAAGGCGCTCAGCCGAAACAGCAAAGGCTGCTGACCGCGCTCGCCGTGCTGATCGGCTTTGCGGCGGTCGCCGCTCCCTGGGTAAGCGCCGTCGCCCACAATGCCGAATTGCTCAACGGCAATGCCCCGATCGTCATGCACGACTTCCAGCAGTCATTGCACGATCAGCCGCTAGTCGCCTTGTTCAACCTGCTCCAGCCCGCCGGGCACCTTATTACGACCGTGCTCGCGACGCCGCGTAC
>JAICHN010000293.1 GCA_025924845.1 Chloroflexota bacterium
CACGCGATACGACGGCGCGCATGGCATCGTAATCGTAGGCTACTTCGAGCGGCCCGAAGCAGCGTTCGCAGGCATGGATCGCCTCAAGAGGATAGCCTTCGCCGCACACTCTGCAGCGCAAGTTGGTCGCGAACGTCCGTGCCATGCAACGCCTCCTCCTGAAAAAAGAAAAACCTCTCGTCGCCGGACGGCAGATCGAGAGGTGGAGGATCGCTACGGCACCCACATATGGAAAATTCGGCGTGGCTACAACCGGGACGCCTCACTCTCATCTGCCAGATACCACTCTGCCGGAATTGGCACCCTTTCGCCTAACGCGACGGTTGCCGAGGCTTCATCGGGCCGGTCCCTCCGCCTCTCTGGATAAGAGCAAGCAGTATTCATTTGTCAAGCTACCCATTCACACTACCAGGTTCCAACGAAGCCTGTCAAATTGGTGCGGGCGCGAATTCCCGTCTCTATAGAGAAGAAGCATCACTTTTCCTTTGCCAAACTGTTTGCCGCGTGTACAATGGAACCAGGCTACCTCGCCTTGGTTACCGCTCTAGGGAAGTGAGGTCGAGCATTGGCGGTAAAGGTCTTTGTTGACAGCGTGCGGATAAACCTGGCTACGGAGACGCGCGTCGTACTCCTGAAGGACACTAAGATCGACCGCTATTTGCTGATTCACATCGGTGAGTGGGAGTCGTACGCCATCGTCGCCGAATTGCATGGCCAGAAGAGTGCCCGGCCCTTCACCCACGATCTTCTCCAGACAGTGATCGATCGGCTCGGCGCTAAAGTGACCAGTATCCTGGTGCATAGTCTGAGAGATGAAGTTTTCTTCGCGTCACTCTTCATCAGCCAGGGCGACAACGAAATCGAGATTGATGCCCGACCCAGCGACTCTATTGCCCTGGCCGTACGTTGCGGGGCACCCATCTTCGTGGAAGACGCTGTGTTTGACCAGGCCGGGTTTAAGGATTCCAGCAAGGAAGAGGACGAGGAAAAATTGTCCGTCTTCCGGGACTTCGTCAATCAACTCGACTTCTGATGCTGGTACTGTCGGAGTCTGATGTAGACCAGCTCTTACCGGTCGAAGCGGCCGTGCCGTTGGTACAGGCGGCGTACGTGGCCTATTCCCATGGAGAAATCACCTGCCCGCGCCGGCTGGGCCTCCCGTTGCTTCCCGAAGGAGCGGTGCTCCTCAGTATGCCGGCCTTCGATGGACGTGAATTTGCCGGCGTCAAAATAGTATCGGTGCAGCCGGAAAATGCGCGGCGCGGCCTGTCCGTGGTGCGAGCGACCTATCTGCTGTTTGATGGTGCGACCTGTGAGCCGCTGGCGATTATGGGCGCGACCCGGCTAACCGCGATCCGCACCGGCGCCGCGGGCGGCGTGGCCGCCCGACTGCTCGCGTCTCAGGATGCCGATACCCTGGCCCTGATCGGTACCGGGGCGCAGGCCGAGACCCAACTCATGGCCGCGGCCGCGGTGCGACCGATTCGCGAGGTCTGGGTTCACAGTCGCGATCCAAAGCATATTGATCGATTCATTGCGCGCCTGTCCCCATTGGTCAACGCACGCCTTCACGGGGCTGCCTCGCCTTCCGACGCGGTGCGCCGCGCCCGCATCGTGGTCACCGCCACCAACGCCGCTGCTCCGGTGTTCTCGGCTGAAGACATCCAGCCTGGAACGCACATTACGGCCGTAGGGGCCTTTACCACGGCCATGCAGGAGGTGCCCGACGCGGTGGTGGCGGAAGCGGCGGTCTATGTCGATGCCCTCGATGCCGCGTGGCACGAGGCGGGCGAGCTTGCTGGGCCATTCGCGCGGGGGCTGATTGGGCGGACCCATGTGGTCGGGGAAATCGGCGCCCTCGCGGCGGGTGAGCTTCCAGGGCGAACGTCGGCGGATCAGATCACGATGTTCAAGTCGGTTGGACTGGCTGCTCAAGATCTGATCTGCGCCGCCGCCGCTTATCGCCGCGCCGGCACGACAGGCGTGGGAACAAGGGTCTCGCTCTAGCACAGGTTGGCGTACGCTTTTCCCGCGTCCCCTGGCCTACTCCTCCTCGGCCAGGCGCGCTTCCCGCTCCTTGCGGGTCAGGCGGCGCGAGGTGGGCGCCTCCGTCACGAAGCCCCACACCAATTCCGTCGGGCCGATATATACCACATCGCCGTCTACCACGCCTGCCTGTTCCAGCGCCTTGGTCACGCCGAAGAGGCGTAGCAGATCTTGCAAACGGTCCAGTCCCTCCTCATTGTCCATTTCGGTCATGGCCACGGCCCGCTCGGCCCGCCGATTATGCACACGGTAGGCGCCCTTGAGGTGTTCGATGCGGAGTTCTTCGATCTGGGGCGGAATAATGATCGTTTCCGGCTCGGGAATGGTCGCCGCCTGGCGCGCGCGCGCTTCCTCCAGCAGCCGACGCACGGCGCGCAGGAGAGCTTCGATGCCGTACCCTGTCGCGGCTGAAATGGGGAACGCCATAATGTCATGCGTCGCCAACGCCGCCGCGAGGGCAGACCAATTGGCCTGGGCATCCGGCAAGTCCTGCTTATTGATCGCAATCACCTGAGGGCGATTCGCCAGGTCCGCTCGATAGAGGGCAAGCTCGCGATTAATTACCGCGATGTTTTCCAGGATGGTATCAACCGCGCCGGCCGCACCATCCACGACATGAATCAATACGCTGGTCCGCTCCACATGGCGCAGAAACTCATGACCTAGCCCGTGTCCCTCGTGAGCACCTTCGATCAGGCCGGGAATATCGGCTACGACAAAGCTATAATCGTCACTCACCGCGACGCCAAGATTGGGGCTGAGCGTCGTGAATGGGTAGTCCGCGATTTTGGGACGCGCGGCGCTGATCACGGAAAGCAGGGTGGATTTGCCGCCGTTCGGCAGGCCCACCATGCCGACATCGGCGATCAGTTTCAGCTCCAGGATAAGCGTGCGCTCCTCACCAGGTTCGCCCTTCTCGGCGACTCTGGGCGCCTGGTAGGTCGCCGTGGCGAAGTGCGTGTTGCCCAGGCCGCCGCGTCCCCCCCGGGCTACCATAAGGCGCTGCCCCAGCACCGACAGGTCGCCCAAAACGGCGCCAGACTCGTCATGTACGACGGTACCGAGCGGCACCGGGATCAGTACGTCCTTGCCGGCG
The DNA here is from genome assembly GCA_025924845.1 of Chloroflexota bacterium. Next base: position 3,143 of record JAICHN010000293.1, read on the forward strand.
GCGCCGTGCCGATTGCGCTCGCTGCCGTTCCCCCCGTGCTCGGCCCGAAAGTGACGCTGATGCACGTAGCGATACAACGTGTTCAAGTTGGGATCGGCGACGGCATAGACCGTTCCGCCGCGGCCCCCGTCGCCCCCGTCAGGGCCGCCCCTGGGTACGAACTTCTCACGCCGAAAGTGTCGAGAACCTGCTCCACCGGTGCCGGAGCGCACAAATATCTTTACCTGATCACGAAACACTGGACTCCAGTAACAGACCGCGCAGGCTGCCTAGCGGTCGCTTTAAATGCCGGCGCAACATGCCGAGGCGAGCCGGATTGCCGAGCAACACCGCCAACACCGCGTCATTAGAAAGTGACGAGAGCACCAACACCGCCTCGTTCGATTCGAGAGTAATGCCGGCTATGCTCCCCAGGGCACATCGATCCGCTTCCAGACCGGCAACGGTAATCAGCGTCGCAAGATGCTGGTTAGTACGGCTGTCACCGCTCTCCGCCCCTCTTTCCAGCATAACAGATCCGTCGGCCGCCATCAGCTTTACGAAAAGAACGTCGGCAAGCTGAGCCACGCCTTCCAACTCCTGCCCTGCCCGCTCCTCCTGCTCGGGGGTTAAATAGGTCAGATCGGTGAGCGGCATGGTGCCCGGTTCCGGATCAATGGAACCTCGGTATGCGCCAAAGACCAAATCATCCCGATGCGGTTCTCTCGACTGTCCAGGATCCGCCGGATACTCGGCAATCGGGATTGAAAACGTCGGCAACGATGACTCCCCCCCAGGCTGTGCCAGACGGCCACTGGGCGAAGGGTGCGGGGCATCGTCGTCCACCAGTTCCGCCGTTGAGAAAACGTGCGTTTCAAAGCCGGCACCAGGCAAGTCAAAATCTTCCATCAGTTTAGTGGCATCGAAGTCGATCGTCGACTTGGCGAAGCGGCTCTCGACATCTCCTGGCCGTGGCTGCCCAGCCGCGCCCGAGGTAGAGAGCCTGGCGCTTCCCGCCTCGGGATCGGGTTTGAGGGCACGCAATTCCAGCAACCCCGGATCGAACGGCACGGCTCCCACGAGTCCGCCCATGGTGACAGCGGGAAGAGGGCCGGTGTTCAAGCTCGGCTTAAACGCGTTTAGCGCCGAATCGGCGCCAAAGTTGGCGGACGGGGGAAGGGATCCCCTCGGCGCTGACTCACCACGAAGAATGGCCCGAATATCCAGAGCGGGAGCATTTAAGCTCCCCGTCATGGACTGGCCTGCCACGGCACCGGGAAGTTCGCGGCGCTGGGCAGGGTCGACGATCCCCATGCCGCCGCTCCGCGCGGCGAAGGGATCGTGGTTCAGATTGCCTGTGCCGCCTCTCGGCTCGGTCCTGGTAGGCGGATCGCCCGGCAATGTACCGGTAAAACCAAACCGATCGGACAGGGGCGTACGCACTTCCGGGACCGAAAAGCCGTGGCCCGCCGGCGATCGGTCTTCGGCTACCATGCCCGGCAATTCGCGCCGCGTCCCAGCGCTGCCTGCATCCTCGACCGACGGCGCGAGTGGAAGAACGTGGGCCAAACGCTGGGACCCGCTAAAACGCGCCGCCATGGGGTCCAATGCCGGAGCACGCGGCGCGGCGATTGGCTGTGTACTGAAGGGTCGGCCGAGCGCGTCACCGGGCAAGGCCGGACGACCAAGGGTCGGAAGAGGTCCGGTGGCATCCGAAGGTCCGGCTCCGCCGAACGGTGCTCGAGTGGGAGGGGGGGGTTCAATGACTCGTTCTATTTCCGGGGCAGGGAGCCTTGGCCGCGCGGACGCGCCCAATCTACCAGGGGAGGAAGATTCCGTTCCCCATGCCGGCTGAATCGGATCCGCCGCGTGTTGGCCGCTCGGTGTTTCTCGGGCAACATCCCGCTTAGCGCCGGGATCTTCCGTGAATGGAGAGGCAAGGGTGAGCTTACGCAGTCGGGCGTCCAATTCGGCGACCGCGGGGTCGGTGAGAGCAGGGGCCGGTTGGCGGCTCGCCCGTGTCCCAAGCAGCGCACCGGCCACGCCGACAAGGAGAAGGAGCCCAACGATCATGCCGCCCACCACGACAATGTTGATTAACTGCGATGCCAGTATCAAGGAGTACCTCCTCGCTTGGTACGACCGTCACTATTCCGTGGGGTATCCCGTTGCTTTCATATAAGGCCTACCCAGCGTGGCTGCATTGTAGCATGTGATTTTCGTGAGAGTAAGCGGGAAATGCTACCCAGAATGGCTAGCCGGCCCACCCATTTGGGGCGCGGTTGGTGTACCTACAGGTTCGACCTGCCAGGCATGCGTAGCCACCCGTACGCCCGCGCCACGCAGGACATCGAGCAGGGCCGCGATGCCAAGCTCCCTGCCCTGGGGAGCGGGCACGGCCGCCCTCAACATTTCCAAATCGATGTTCAGCGTACGCACCTGTACTTCGGCCACCCCTTCGGCCTCAATCAAGGCCAGCAGGGCCTCCACCTCACCCTCGCAGTCGGTGTAGCCGGGGAAGGTCAGCAGATTGAGCGCCACGTGCAAGCCTGAGTCGGCGGCCAGGCGAATCGATCGCCGTACATCTGTTGCCGTGTAGCCGCGCGGCTTATAGTAAGCCGAGTAGTGGTCGTCCACGGCGGAAAAGGTACTGACCCGGATGCGCTGCAAGCCCGCCTCAATCACGGTGCCCAGGCCACGCGTATGCCAGGCATTGGTATTCATATTAATCACCCCGCCACGTGGATGGTCGGCCGGGAGGCGCTCACGAATCAGCCGTACCGCCTGAGCAACGGCGCGCCAGCGGTTGAGCGGATCACCCTCGCAGCCCTGCCCGAAACTGATCATCCGCCCCGGTCCACCGGAAAGATGGGCGATTGCCAGATCCGCCAGGGCCGACGGCGCCGGCGACACGGTTAAGCGCTGCTGCGGCGACGGTACATCGCCGAGTTGCTCCGAGATGCAACCCACGCACTGGGCGGAGCAGGTGGGCGACGCCGGAAGTGCTCCCTCCCAGCGCTCGTAAAAGATATTCTGGGCGGTGTAACACTGATATTCGAGCGCGCAGCGCGCCAACTGGGCCAGGAGTTCGTTCTCAGGCTCGGCCCGAAGCCGCGTCTGGACCCTTTCGGCGAGGTCCGGCGTGCCATAATCCGCCGGATTCCAGGTGCCCGGTGCGTCAATCGGGGCCGAGGCGGCGGCCGGCACACCGTCTACGGATGCCACTGCCGCGTAGCCGAAAAGCGGGAGCGCCCCAGCCCCGGTGCTCTTCTCGTAGGCAGGAATCAACAGGCGCGCATGCCCGGTAGGAAGGAGGGCGCCGACCGCGAGATCACGGCCGGGGCGCAGGGTGTGCAGCTTTCCCCGCGCGTCGTACCCTTGCGCCGTACACCCGGGCATCTGACAGAGAGTAGAACCGTCAGGCAAGGGACGCAGAGTGGTCAACGGCATGGTGGCCTGGAATGATTGGCCGGCGGGACGCAAGGTAGGATGCTCCAGCAGCGTGCCGTTCGGG
>JAICHN010000294.1 GCA_025924845.1 Chloroflexota bacterium
AATCAACGTAATAATGACCGGTGGACTTCTCGGTTCGTGGTAGTCTAGCGTTCGCGATCCCAGGGGTAAACAAGCCAGTCCTCGGTCGTTTCGCCAAAGAAGTCGGGCTTATCGTCTCGATACTTCGAGCGGCCCGGCTTGTAATGAAGTACCACGGTTCGGTAATAGCAGTTGACCACGTCCAAGCGTTCCTTTACCGCGGTAATGGTCCTTCCGCTGTCCCACACATCATCTACCAGCAGGATCCGCTTCCCGCTGAGCAGGGTATCGGAAGGGAACTGCAGAAAGATGGGCTTGTCGATGGTGTGGTCAACGTCGGTGTAATACACCACGGCCGCGACCAAGATATTGCGAAGATCGATCTTCTCGCTGATCAGGCAGCCGGGCACCATACCGCCGCGCGTGATCACCAACATCGCGTCATATGGTTCGGTCAAGAAGGTCTTAATCAAGTAGTCAACGAGACCCTGAATCTCTTCCCAAGAGAGGTAGCGCTTGGCGAGGGCTGTCGCCATAGTTCAGGGCAACCCCTTGACGACGGGTGTCGGCACGGGACCGGCGTTAGGATTGCGGATGATAGTCGGCTCACCGAGTGGCCCATTCAAGCGGCGAATCTGTCCTACTCCCTGGTTGAATAACTTGAGGCCGTTTTCCACCTGATCCGCTGCACGGCGCGAGCCCGCGGAGTCGCTGTCGCGCAAACCCACGACGAGGGCCTTGGTACCGCTCGACAAATCCTTCAAGCCCCGATCAAGAACCTTGGCTGCGTTACTCACGGGATGGGGGATCGGCTTTACCAGGTCAAATCGTTGTCGCTCGCCGGCGAATTGGTCGCCGGTCTTGGCGATCGTATCGAAGTCGTTGTTTTGTACCGCGACACTCAAATCGCTGACCGATGCGTAGACATCGGTGACGATAGGAAGAATCTTGCCTTGCCAGACCAACACCGCGGTGGATTGCTTCGCGGTGTGGGTATGAGAGGCGGCCACGTTACTTCGCGCGTACACGCCAAACGGCGCCGCGCCCACGCCGAAGAGGCCGAATACCAGCGCTAGACGCGCGAAGCGGGTGAGCGAGGGAGCCATGAGATCCTCCAGGTATAGGGCCACCGTTACGTAGGGGGATCGTAACAGCCACCGGGAACGGTGTCAAAGGGCAGAGTATACTAAAGCATACATAGGGCCGGGTACCATAATGGTCAGGAGCACGTTGACATGCGACGTCTTCGATTAATTCGCTTTCGTCTTACGCTCACCTACACGCTTCTCCTTACCGGCGCCTTTGCCCTCTTTAGCGGAGGCATTTTTCTAGCCCTCCACATTGTGCTCTATGACAACTTCCAGAGCAAGGTGCAACAGGCGGCCGAGAGCGTGGGAAAAGGCGCTAAGGTCTCGGTGAGCTACAGCCAGTATCCAAACTATCACATTAGCCTGCACGTGAATTCGGAAACCGTGGGCGGCGACGTGGGGCAATCAGTGCTGCGTACCGTCTTCCTCGACGTCAACGGCAAGCCGATCGCCGGCGATAAGAAGGGCGACTCCCATCTTGCCGGCAGTCCGCAGGTGCAGCAAATCGTCAAGAAGTCGTTGGCCAGCGGCTCCAACCAGAGCGTGAACGTCAAGACCAAGAGTGGGGACACGACTATCCTGGCCATGCCTCTCAGTTATAATTCCGCTCCCTACGTGCTTCTGGTGCAGTCGTCGGTACAGGAAGTAGAGGATACGCTGCAATTACTCTTGCGCATGTTGATCCTTTCCGCCGTGGCCATGACGGTCCTTTCCGCGACCGGGGCCTGGTTCTTGACCGGTCGTGTCCTGCGGCCGATTGATGAGATTACGGACAAGGCGCGCCGCATCACCGCTCACGACCTGAGCCAACGCCTGAACATTACCAGTCCGGACGAATTCGGCCGACTCGCCGGCACCTTCGATAGCATGATCGCCCGTCTGGAGGCGTCGTTCGACCGTCAGAAGCGCTTTACTTCCGACGCCTCGCATGAGTTGCGTACGCCGCTCACCGTGATGCGAGCCGACATCAGCCTTGCCCTACGACGCCCGCGGACGAACGAGGAATATAAGAAGACGCTGGAGAGCGCGCAAGAGGAGGTATCTCGCCTCTCGCACATTGTCACCGACTTGCTGACCCTGGCCCGGCTCGATACCGATCTGGCGCAGATTACCCATGAACCGGTGGCGTTGGACGAGTTAATCGACGGGGTGGTAACCGGCCTGCGTCCGCTGGCGACCGATCGGTCGATTTTGCTGAGCTATGCCATTGACGGTCCAGTCACGATCGACGGAGACGCGACCCGCCTCAAGCAGCTTTTTATCAACTTGATTGACAACGGAATCTCGTACTCGCCAAACGGCGGCTACGTCCATGTCGGGCTTACCTCCTCTCCCGATTGGGTAATGGCGACGGTCAAGGACAACGGCATGGGGATTGAGCCCGATCAGTTGCCCCATATTTTCGAACGCTTCTATCGTTCCGAGGAGGCTCGTCTGCGTAACCACGAGGGCACTGGCCTTGGCCTGGCCATCGCGCAAAGTGCGGCAATGGCCCATCAAGGGCGCATTGAGGTGGCCAGCGTGGTGGGGCAGGGCAGCGTATTTACCGTGCTGTTGCCGCGAGATTCTACCCAGGAAAACCTGAGTGAGTCGACAGCCAAGCTGGCCTGGCCCCTACCGACCGTAGCCGTCGCCAGTTAATAAAGTGCCACAGTCCGCGGCGTATAAAGGAGATCCCGGCGAATAGCTCTACGCTTTAACCCCTGGCATGCAATAGGAGGATCTTTCATCAAGCCTTGGTCGCCTAGACCAGCAGTGCCGCCGCTACCAGGGCGACGGTAAGCAGCATGACCACGAAGTCCGCCGGCGTGAAGCGCTGCTCACGAAGGTACGTGCGCGTCATCCCTACCCGATAGCCCCGCGCCTCCATGGCCACGGCCAGATCGCCGGCACGGCGCAGATTGGCGCTGATGATCGGGTTGAACAGGCTCAGCACGCTCCGCAGGCGCATCTCCCAGGGGCCGTGGCGGAGATCCACGCCGCGGGCCAGCTGGGCGTCGATCACCGTGCGGACCTGTTCGCGAATGAGGGGCAGAAAGGTCAGCGAAAGGGTGATCAGCATGGCCAATTCCTCGACCGGTACCCGGACCAAGCGTAGAGGTTTACATAACCTTTGCAGCGCCGTGGCAATGGCCAGGGGCGCCGTGGTGAGAGTCAGCACCTGGGCACCGTAGATCAGGGTGGCAAACTGAAAGAAATAGCGCACGCCCAGATTCACCCGATCACTGGAGAGGTGCAGCGAGCCGATGTGGATCTGCGCTTTGCCGGCGGGAATGAAAAAGGTGCTGATCACGGCGCTGAGCGCCAGAAAGCCCAGAATGATCAACATGCCGCGGGCCAGGGTACGCAACTTCAGCCGCGCCACGAGGGTGGCCGCTACGAGGACGACGGTAAGGATCACGAAGTAGTAGAGATGCTTGGCGCCGAACGCGGACGCCGTGGCGCCTACCAGGGCAAGCACTTTGGTGCGCCCATCCAGACGGTGCGCGACGGAGGCGCCTGCCTGGTACGTGCCCAGGGCGAGTCCATTCAGCACGATTCCACCTCCTCCACCGCCGCCGGAACTTTCGCTGCACTAAGCGCCGCGGTAATCGCCCGCAGCACGGTTTCGGGACGCAGATCGACGGTGGGAGGGATGGGAGCGCCTCGCTCGCGCATCCGATCGAGCAGATCGGCCTGGGGAGGCACGATCAGGCGGAGACGGGCCAGCCGTTGCCGATCGATCACCCCTTCACGGGGCGATCCCGTAAAGAGGACCGAGCCATGGTCGATCAATACCAGGCGATCGGCGAGCCGGAGCGCCAGCGGAAGATCCGCTGTAAGCAGAATAACGCTCAGCTCGCCCGAGAGCTGGGTGATTACCTGTTCAATACCGGATCGGCCGGCAGGATCGAGCCCCGCCACCGGCTCGTCAAGCACCAGATGTTGCGGCTGCATGGCGAGAAGTCCGGCGAGCGCGACGCGGCGTCGCTCGCCCCCGCTGAGTGAGAAGGGTGAACGCGCCACAAACGCATCGCGATCCAATCCCACCCGCTCCATGGCGGTGATCATGCGATCCGTGCTTTCGTCGGTATCGAACCCGGCCTGGAGGGGACCGAAGCGGACATCATCCCCGACCGTCACCCCGAACAACCCGTTGTCCGGCTGCTGCATCAGCACGCACACGCGCCGTCGCGCCTCGGCGAGGCTCGGCATGTCGTGGAGGTTGACGCCATCCAGTTCGACCGTGCCGTCGGCCGGCCGGAGCAGGCCATTCATGACGCGCCCGATCGTGCTCTTACCGCTCCCCGATGGACCGACAATGGCCAGGCAGCCCCGGTCCTCGACGCTCAAATTGATGTCCCGCAGGACGTTTGGCATGTGATCGCCGGGGTACCGGGCCGTGACCTTGGACAACGTCAGGGCCATAAGGCGGCCGCCAATTCGGATGGGGTCCGCACATCGGGAGGGGCGGGCAACCCCGCCTCGCGGAAATGGAGCGCCATATCCTGTAAGGGCGGGAGGGCGAGGTTCCAATCGGCCAGCCGTTCGGCCTCGGCGAAAAGCACGGTGGGGCTGCCGTCAAACACGATAGCGCCATGTGAGAGCACGATAACCCGATCGGCGATCGGTACCTCATCCATGCGGTGAGTGATCAGAATGATCCCCAAACCGAGGCGGTGGGCAAGTTCCCGGACCGTCGTCATCAACTCCATGCGGCTCTGATCATCGAGCAAGGACGTAGCCTCGTCGAGCAGGAGGTGCCGCGGGGACGGCGCGAGGGCGCCTGCGATGGCGAGGCGCTGCTGTTCGCCGGCAGAGAGTTCGTGCGGGTTAGCGAGGCGGAGTTCGGCCATGCCCACCAGTTCCAGGCACTCATCCACCCGCGCCTGCATCGCCTTACTTTCAATACGCAGGTTCTCAAGGCCAAAGGCTACCTCGTTCTCCACCACGGTACTGACGATTTGGTTCTGAGGATTCTGAAAGACCATACCGACGTGCTGATGCATGGCCCAGCCGTCTGGAATCGCCATAGTGTCCACGCCGTCAATATGGACCCAGCCTCTACTTGGGGTTAGGAGCCCACCAATCAGCCGCGCAAGGGTCGATTTGCCGCAGCCGTTGGCGCCCAGGACGGCAACGACGGCGCCATCGCCGATCTCAAGGTTGATCTCGTCGAGGGCGGGCCGCGCCGCGCCCCGATAGCTAAATGCTAAGCGGCGGATAGAAATCAACTCGTTCACCCCGTGCATCGACTCGCGCCTCGCGATCAACGCGTGCCAATACTTCCTGTGTGACAAAAAGAAATGCCCAGCTGTTTACCAGACCGTAGACGGCAATGATCAGCGCCAGGGCGGCAACCCAATGGTTAAGGGACCAATGGAACAGCGGTACGAGACCGGGAACGTCGTGCAGCGAGAGCGGACCCAGGTGGAGGGAACCGGCGGCGTGGCCCATCGACTGGACCTGTTTCCGAATATCGCCAATCAGCGCGGCCGGTGAGACGTGCAGATTGAACACGGCAAGCAAGAAGGGAGCACCGACCGTAAGGAATCCAATGTACCCCCCATAGATAATGGCGCCGGAGAGCAAGGCGAACAGGTAGTGAGCACGTATGCGCGCCGCCGCCCCGTACGCCATGCCGATTAGCCCGTAGACAAGGATCTGTGTGCCAAACAGCGGGCCCACCAATGCGGATAACACCACGTAGCCGCCCGTCGTGGCGATGGCGCCCGATCGGAAACCGCGCCGCATCACGAGCAACACGATAGGAGCGGGACAGAACAGACGAATGACCCCCTGAAAGCCGGGGATCGGAATGTAGGTGCGGATCAGGCAAAGAACCACAACGATGTCGATGAGGAGGGCCGCCTCCACCAGGGATAGGATAGAGTGGCCGCGCGCACTGACGGGCGCCTCGCCTGTGGGAGGCGGGCCAGGGAGGGTGGAAGGCGGGGTCACCGAACGATAGTCCTCATTTCTCCGAACACTGTGGCAGTATAACAGGCAGGCGATTACCGGTTGAAAGCTAGGCGGGCGGGAAAAAACAAAGGCTCCCGTGAGGGAGCCTTTGAAGAAGCCCTGGCACTGGCCTATCATCCCATCAGGTTGCCCTGACAGTAGTGTCGGCGCTGCGGCGTTTCACGACCGTGTTCGGGACGGGAACGGGTGGGCCCACCGCGCACTATTGCACCAGAACATTCGCCGCGATTGACAAGATAGATAAGAGCGAGGAAGCGCACGGCGCCGAGCGTCCGCATGGCTACCGCGAGATCCGGCCCCGCCGGCGCGGGACACGGGAGACGCGCGACATAGGTTGGAGCGGAGGAAGAAGGAAACACGGAGAAAGTAGAGTCCGCAAGTCACTCGGCCGATGGAGGACGAGTCAGCTGCGCCGCTTACGCGGTGTGCACCTCTCGCCTCTTCTCCCAGTGGTCTACTGGGGGCCTTACCAGGTCGAGCCTGGGGGAGGGGCCATCTTGGGGACGGTTTCGCGCTTAGATGCGTTCAGCGCTTCTCCGGTCCGGACGTGGCTACCAGGCGATGCTCCGGGCGGAACAGCCTACACACCAGCGGTC
>JAICHN010000295.1 GCA_025924845.1 Chloroflexota bacterium
AGGCGAGCAAAGTCGTCCTCGGTGTTGCCGGTCTCGATCAGGCGAGCATCGCCGCGATCGAAGAACAGCGCCGGTTTCGCCGCCATGGCCCGCTCAAGCCCCTTCCGGCTGATCGCGTCGCGTTGTGCCTTAGTGGAGCCGGCGGCCGGAACGTCGAGGAGGAGGACCGGAACGCCGACGCCGGCGAAGTGGGCCGCGATGCCGCCACCCATGGTGCCGGCCCCTACTACGCCCACCCGCTGCAGGGTCACGCTCATCGCTCCTCCCTTATGTCAATTGCATAGCGCGAGATCCTGCCGCTAATCACACGCGCTCGATAATCGTGGCCACTCCCTGGCCGCCCCCAACGCACAGGGTGGCCAGACCAACCGTGCCGCCGACCGCCCGCAGCTCGCTCAAGAGCTGGGCGACCAGGCGGATCCCACTGCAACCGAGCGGATGGCCGATAGCAATCGCCCCGCCATGAACATTCAACCGATCATCGGGGATCTCCAGGGCGCGCTGCACGGCCACCGACTGGGAGGCGAACGCTTCATTCAAGTGGACGGCGTCAATGTCGCTCATGGTCATGCCCGCGCGCGCCAGCGCTTTCTTGGTCGCGGGCACCGGACCGATGCCCATCACCTCGGGATCCACACCGGCCACGGCCATAGCCACCACACGGGCGAGCGGCGTGAGGCCGAGGTCGCGGGCGCGCTCGGCGCTCATCAACACAGCCGCCGTCGCCCCATCGGTGAGCGGCGAACTATTACCGGCCGTGACCGTGCCTCCCTGGATAAAGGCAGGCTCCAGGGCGGCGAGACGCTCGGCCGACGTATCGCGGCGCGGCCCTTCGTCCCGCGTCAGCACGGAACCGTCCGGCAGGGTGACGGGGAGCACCTCGGCAAACCGGTCGGCGTCCTGCGCGGCGATCGCCCTTTGGTGGCTGCGGAGGGCGAAGGCATCTTGTTCGAGCCGGCTCACCCCGTAGCGTTCGGCCACGTTCTCGGCCGTGATGCCCATGGGAATGTAGGCACAGGGGTAGCCGGCGGCGGGCTCGGCCAGTTTGGGATGATAGGAGGGATTGAACCCGCCCATCGGCACGCGCGACATGCTCTCCACTCCCGCCGTCACCACCACGTCGCACACCCCTTGCCCGATGGCCTGTGCCGCCATATTGAGGGCCTGGAGGGCGCTGGCGCAGAATCGATTGACCGTGACGCCGCCCGCGCTGTTAGGAATGCCGGCCAGCGCCGAGGCAGGGCGCGCCAGATTAAACCCCTGCTCCCCTTCGGGGAAGGCGCAACCCAGTATCACATCTTCCACCAGGGCGCGATCCAGAGCGGGCACGCGCTCCAGGGCGCCGCGAATAGCCATCGCAGCCAGGTCGTCGGCGCGCACAACGATCAGACTGCCCTTCCGTGCCCGACCAAATGGCGTCCGCACCGCACTTACGATTACCGCATCAGCCATCATCGCCTCCCTGGTTGTCTCTGGCCCTGGTTAACCGCTTGGCGCGGCGGTCCCACCCACTTTACGGTACCGCATTTTGGGCGTCGGCACGACCGGCCTTTCCACCGGCGAGTTTAACTGCCGTTATCAAGGTCAAGGGGTGCGCCTCACCTTTGCGGTCGAGACCATGTTTTAGGAGCGCGGGTCTCCAGACCCGCTTGGTTCGGCCACGGACGGTCATCCGGTAGTGCACGCCTACCGCCGGGGCTACGGCGGGCCTGGAGACCCGCGCTCCTATTTCGGCTCCGCGAAGCCGGTCGGCAGCATTTCCGCACATGTGAGGCGCACCCTGTTCGAGGCCCCGTCTGGGCCGTACGACGTTCAGGATGGATACTCAAAGGGCGCCACCTGCATGAACAATCCATGATGAGAGACCATGACGTAGGCGCCTTGCACGCCCCTGTGCTTGGTAGAGGTGTAGGTAAGCTCCGGGAACACCGAGCCGGTGTAGTCGCGAAACGTCTCCAGGCCATGGATCAGGCTCTGGCGCGTGGGGTTCTTCCCCGCGCGGCGCAATCCTTCAACGAACACCTGGGCCGCCCCGAAACCGGCGAGGGTGAACGGGCCTTGCGGTGTGGTGGCCTTAGTGCCGTACTTTCTGAGGACCTTCCGATAGAAAGCGATCTTGGGGTTGGACGAATTGGGCAGCGGCGCGAAATTGGCGAAGTACACCCCGTCGCCCGCCGAACCGAGCGCGTGCAGCATGGTCGGCTGGGCGGCTATCGAACTAGACAGCAAGTCGGCCTGCAGGCCGAGCCGGGCCGCCGCGCCCATGAATCGGCCGGCGGGTCCCGCAATGGCGAACATAATCACCGCATCCACGCCGGCCTTTTTCAGCTTCAGCACTTGAGTTGATAGGTTGCGAGCGGTGATGCGGTAGGGCTCGCTGTCGACTACCGTGGCGCCGTCCAGCTTGGCACGCGCCTTCACGGCCTTCAATCCCTCGGTCCCAAAGGCGCCCTTCTGATAGAACACGCCAATCTTCATGGCGTGCAAGGTCTTGACCGCGTAATCCGTCAGTACTTTGCCCTCCACCGTATAGGTCACTTGAATCGGAAATAGGTATCGATGGAAGGGCCTGGCCATGAACGACGATCCGGTGGCCGGGTAGACCAGAGGTATGCGATTCCTCGTAATGAACGGTAACACTGCTTGAGTATTGGCCGTCCCCAGGACGCTGAGCAAAGCAAACACGTGGCGTGACAAGACCAGCTTCTTCACATTGGCCAACGTGCGCGTTGGGACGTAGCCGTCGTCCAGCACCACGAACTTGATCTTCCGCCCATGGATCCCGCCATGCGCGTTGACATAGTTGAAGTAGGCGCGTTCGGCCGCGCCGATCACGCCGTACGCTCTGGCGGGCCCAGACTTGGGGAGTGATGCTCCGACCAAAATCTCGGTGCGCGTGACACCGGGGATTCGCGGCACCCGCGCGGCCACCGATTGAGGTCGCAGTGCGGCAGGCTGAAGGAGCGACGCCGCGACCAATAGGGCGAACACGGCCGGGATCCGCTTCATTGCCTGCCTACCCTTTCACAATGGCGGATTGGCGGCGCCCTGGTGCATTCAGCGCTTAGCGTACCCGCTTCAGTAGGTGCATTGTATCGCTACGTCGGGAAGTTGCCATCATACCCAGACCTTGACCTACGCTGCATTATCACGTAACATATGAAGTGCCATGAGAAGAGATAGTAAATTATCGGGTGTGCTCCACATCCTGCTGCACCTGGCCGAGCAACAGGGTCCCGTGACGTCGGAAGTCCTGGCCAGGGCGATGGCCACCAATCCGGTGGTAGTCCGGCGGATCATGGCCGGCCTGCGCGATCAGGGCTATGTTCGGTCGGAAAAGGGACATGGCGGCGGGTGGACACTCGCCTGCGACCTGTCGGCGATCACGTTGCGCGACATCTATACCGCGCTCGGCTCCCCCTCGCTGCTCGCCATGGGGAACAGGACGGAAACGCCCGGCTGCCTGGTCGAACAGGCCGTGAATGCCTCCCTTACTCAGGCCTTCCATGATGCGGAGGCTTTGCTTCTGTCGCGCTTTGGCGACGTGACCCTGGCCACCCTGAGTACCGACTTCCACAATCGCCTCGTTTCCCGCGGCGGATCACATGAATTGGAGAATGCCCATGCGTTATGACGCGATCATCATTGGGGGCAGCTTCGCCGGGCTGTCGGCCGCCTTGTACATCGCGCGGGCGCGGCGATCGGTCTGCATCATCGACAGCGGCATGCCCCGCAACCGCTTCGCGGCCCATTCCCATGGCTTTTTTGCTCAGGATGGCAGTGAGCCGGGCACGATGCTCGCTACCGCGCGAGCGCAAGTCGCGGCCTATCCCACGGTGAGATTCATCGAGGGGGAAGTGATCAGTGCGGCGCGGGAGCAGACCGGCTTCTCGGTCACACCGGGGACAGGCGAGAAAATGGAAAGCGCCCGGCTGGTGCTGGCCTTCGGCATCGCGGACGAATTGCCTGCCATTCCCGGGCTTGCCGAACGCTGGGGAAGTTCGGCGCTCCATTGCCCCTACTGCCACGGCTACGAGTTCAGCGGGCAGCGATTGGGTGTGTTGAACGTCTCGCCCATGTCAATCCATCAGGCCATGTTGATTCCCGAGTGGGGACCGACCACATTCTACTTGAATGGAGCTGCCGAGCCCGATGATGGGTCGCCGGCCAAGTTGCGGACGCGCGGTGTCGCCATCGAGCCGGCGCCCGTCAAAGCACTGCATGGCGAGGGCGCGGCACTTTCCACGATAGAACTGAGCGACGGTCGAAGATTGGGCGCGGATGCACTCTTTCTCGGCCCACCGACCCGCCTGAACAGTACGATCGGGCAGCAACTCGGCTGTGAACTGGACGAGGGACCCTTCGGCCCCATCATCCGAACCGATGCGACGAAGATGACTACCGTACCTGGAGTGTATGCTGCCGGGGACATCACGCGCGGTTCCCACAACCTGACCTGGGCCTGCGCCGATGGTGTTATGGCCGGCATGGCCGTGCATCGCTCGCTGATTTTCTAATCAGCCATTGCGCGGGTGGCCGTCGCGGCTAGACGACGATGGCCCCAATTACCGCGTTGTGCCAGCGCGCCCGGATGCGGTCCAGGCCCATTCTGGATGAATCAGGATGGACGCGATTGGTGAGCAGAATCATCGCCAGATCGCGGTCAGGATCGAGAAGCAGCGATGTGCCGGTAAATCCGGTATGGCCATAGGCGCGCTCCGAGCGAAGTTCGCCCATCCAGTGCGGCGCGGGCGGCGCCTCGGGCTCGGGCGGAAACACCGCGCTGGTCAGACTCGACTCGCGAGGCGGCTCCGCGCTGAATTCGCCTCGCGCGGCCAACCGCCAGCCAAGCCCAAAGGCCATTTGCAGGCCGGCTGTCTGTAAGCGGGTCGCCTCGATCGCGGCAGCCTTACTGAACACACGGCACCCTTCCCGAGCGCCCCGGCCAAGCCAGAGGTCGCAAAATCGGCCCAGATCGCCGATGGTGGAGAAAAGTCCGGCATGGCTGCTCACCCCGCCAAGTGCGTAGTGGGCGTTCCCGTCATGCACCTCGCCCACCAACACCTCCTCACGCCATGCATCGAAACGGCGGCCCGCTCGGCTGACCATGGCCGCTTCGTGTCGATTGCCGCGCTCGGTCGCGGCGGCGCGGGCCCGCAACGTCGGATCCGGATGGTAACCGGTCTCGGCCATGCGTGCCGGCTCGAACACTTCCCGGTGCAGGAAGGCGGGTAAGTCCTCGCCCGTCACGGCGACGACGATGGCCCTGATCAGGATCATGCCGGCGTCGCTATAACGCACCTGGACCCCGGGCGGCGCGTCCGACTCCGTCGCCGCGATAACGGCCACGGTCTCGTCCAGAGTCCGCGCGTCGCAGTAGCAGGGGATCCAGGCCGGAAGACCGGATGAGTGACTGAGCAGGTGACGTATGGTGATGCCGCCTTTCTCGCCGACCGCGAAGGCGGGCAAGAACCGGCCTACCGGATCGTCGAGGCAGACCATGCCCCGATCCAGGAGGATCAACGCGGCGGAGAGGCCACCCACCACTTTGGTCAGTGAGGCCAGATCGAAGATGGTGTCGCCGGCCATGGAGCGTTGATTGGGCTCAAGCTCGGCGGCGCCGGTCGCCAGCCAACCGGCAACGGCACCACGACGCATGACGAGCGCCACCGCGCCGGGATACGCGTCAAGGCCCTGGCCCTCCTGGACGATTTTCAGGGCCTGGCGGAGCCGCTGCCCGTCGAAACCGAGCGCCGCGGGTGGGCGCAACGGCAAGCCTAGGGTCGATGCAGCAATGCTCGATTCGGCGGGTTGCTCGCTCATGCGGTATTCCCCTCTCGGACTGTTGCTACTGGTGTGAGATAGAAGTATCAATCTTATTGATCCTGACACTAAAGTGTCAGGATCTTGCATCAAGGACTACAGGATAAGGATCTCACACCAGGTGCTTTACAGTCAGGATCGATAAGCTGGATTCTCCCATGGGATCAGATCCCGTCGGCCGGACGTAATGCTGCCCAGCGGCACGCCTCGACTCGCCCCCGTAACGGAGGGCAAGTTACCGGGCCGTCCCTGCAAGGTAAGGTAGCCGAGCACGGCGAACAATACTGCCTCCTTGGCATCAACATGGCCTCCCAACTGGTCAATAGTCCGCAGCGGGAGCGGCGCCAGAGCATCGGCCAGACGCTGCATGAGCGAATCGTTATGTGTACCGCCGCCGCTGGCCACCACGTCGGCCGGTACGGCGCCGCCTGGGTACCACCGGGAAACGGCCTCGGCCACGCTTTGCGCCGTGAACTGGGCCAGGGTGGCGAGCAGATCGTCGGGCGACCGATCGCCCCCATCCGCGAGCAACTCGTCCACGAAAGCCGCCCCGAAATCCTCGCTGCCCGTCGCTTTGGGAGGCGGTAAATGGATGAACGGATGGGTCAGCAGCCGCGCCAGCAAGGCTTTATCTACCTTTCCCCGCGCGGCGCGCGCGCCGGCGCGATCGAACGGCTCGGCTCCCCCGGTCAGCCGCCGTACCGCGAGGTCCATGGGCATGTTGGCCGGGCCGGTGTCGAAGCCGATCACCGCCGTGGGATC
>JAICHN010000296.1 GCA_025924845.1 Chloroflexota bacterium
CCAGGCGCTACGGGCTTCGCGAAGCCCCGCCCCCCGGCGGATCCTACCGCCCCGGCCGGCACCACCGCGCGCTTCATCTCCGGCCTCAACTGGCCCGCCCCACGTTCGAGTGCCCGCCCAGGTCGGCATCCGCCCTGGGCAACCATCGTTGCCGGCCGGCCGCTCTTGTGCCCCTGACAAGTCCCGCGCGGGACTTGTCAGGGGCACACCGGATTTGCGATCCAGGCGGCACCATGCCTTCCGCTGACCAGAGCCCCGCTTGGGAGCACGTAGGTTAGGAGCGCGCGCCTCCAGGATGGGGCAGCCTACCACAAAACGTCGGTACGCCCCTTATCAGGCCAATGCCGCCGGAAGCGCCGTTCCTTCCTGTATGCTGTTCCGAAGGGATCTAAGTGCTGCCTATAGTGGGAGGAGCATCCTTCATCATGGTTTCTGATCGCGGTGACCAACCCCCGAAACAGTGAGGAACTCAGCGCAAGGCTGGGCGTGGGACACGACGTGCGGCCGGACGCTTTCAGATTACCGCTCATGCTCTCGACGGCCTGCTCAAATACGAAGCCGCGTTCCTGGCCGACGCCCTCTCCTCGCACTTCCATCTGCCTATCCCCCGCATTGTCCGCCCTTTCCCTACCGAACTGCCCCAGCTCGACCTCCACATCGAACGACTGGATAATGTCTTCGAGACAGAGCGCGACGCGCTGCTGCATCTGGAGCATCAGAGTACCTATACTTCGGAAACCTTGCCGCGCTTCCTGCAATACGATGCCGCCCTCCATCGAGCGACCAACAAGCCCATCGCTACGGTGGTGATTTATGGGCCAAACGTGAGCAAGGCGCCCTCCACGATCAAGTTCCCCAACTGGACCTATCGGGTGTATAACCTCTATCTGGGCAAGCGGGACGGTGAGCGGGTCTATCGTGCCCTGCAACGCGCCCTCACCACAGGCATCCCACTCACGGCAGGGCAACGGATCGACCTGGTGTTCCAGCCGCTGATGCGGCAGCAGCGACGGCCCCAGGAGCAAGTATTCCGCGACGCGGTGGAGCAGGCCGGGCGTCTGCCCGAGCCGGATCAGGAGAGGGCCATAGGCAGCCTGCTTGTCTTGGCCTATCATGTGCTTGGGGAGTCTGCGCTCAATAGCTTGATGGAGGAACTGATGACGACCAATCTACTGGTCAAGGTATTGGGAGAGCATATCGAGAAGGGCTTCCAACAGGGCCTTGAGCGGGGTATCGAGCAGGGTGTGGAGTTGGGCACCGTGCAAGCGCGGCAGCAAGACATTCTTCGCATTTTGCGCCGTCGCTACACGATCGTGCCCGAGTCGGTGATCGCGCGCATCGAGCAGACGACCGATCCCGAGCGACTCTCCGCTCTGCTGGACAGCGCGACGGACGCGCACTCCCTGGATCAATTCACGCAGGTGCTTGAAGACCGGTAGACCCTCGCAGGTCAGCTTTGCCCCAGACTGGCGCCGGATTCCCACGCCGCGTGGGCCGCGGGTCAGCTTTGCATTTGCTCCAGCGCCGCCAGCTTGCTGAAGATTGCGGCGCCGTCCAGCGTACCGTACAGCTCATTGAAGATCTCGTACATCCGGTCGTAAAGGGGCCGGCGCCGGGGGTCGGGGCGCGTCTCCCGCTCGATCTGGATCATCCGCTCTACCTGCGAGAAATCCTTCCAGAGCCCCACGCCGACCCCGCCCGCCGCGGCAGCGCCCATTGAGGTGGCTTCCTCCAACAGCGTGAGGCGCAACACGGGCAGGCCGTAGATGTCGGCCATGATCTGATTCCAGACTGCGCCGCGCGCCCCGCCGCCGATCACCCGCAGGGCATCGATCGCCGTGCCCTGCGCTCTGAATGCTTCCAGGATTACCCTGAGATTGAAGGTGATCCCCTCCAGGACGGCCCGCAGCATATCCGCTTGCCGGTGGCGGATGGTGAGCCCCACGAAGGCGCCACGCGCATCCGGGTTCCAGCGTGGGCTGCGTTCGCCCAGCAAATAGGGCAGGAACAGCAGTCCGTTCGCCCCCGGCGGTGATTGGCCGACCTCCTGGTCCAGCAGCCAGTACGGCGAGCGTTGCAGCCGCTCCGCCACCAAACGCTCACCCGAGGCCAGTTCGTCGCGCGCCCACTGGTAGGAACTACCCGCCGCCTGCATGGTGCCGGTCGGAGTGAACATGCCGGGAAGCAGATGGGCCCAGGTGAAGGTACGCATCTCCGGATCCAGGATCGGCTTCTCGGTCGCCACGCCAATCCAGGAAGAGGAGCCGATATAGTTGTAGGCGACGCCCTCCCTGATTACCCCTGCCCCGGTCGCGGCACAACTGCCGTCGCCGCCGCCCAGCACCACGGGCGTACCGGGGCGCAGCCCCGTCTCGGCCGCCGCCGCCGCATGCACGGCGCCAATCACGGCCGTCGAGCGGTGGATCTCCGGCAGTTTCTCAAACCCTATCCCAAAGGCATCCACCAATTCCTCGTCCCAAGCGCCGCCCTCAAGATTATAAAGATTGGTGCCCGAGGCGTCG
This sequence comes from Chloroflexota bacterium, assembly GCA_025924845.1. The sequence goes on from JAICHN010000296.1 coordinate 2,523, forward strand.
GAGTGATCGGTGGCAAATACGCCGGTAAGGCGGGCTACCAGGAAGTCCTTGGCATGGAGAAACTTGTGAGTATGCTCATAAGACTCCGGTTCCATCTCTTTCAGCCAGAGGATTTTCGCCGCCGAGTACGAGGCGCTCAGGCGGTGCCCGGTGAGGGCATAGACTCTCCGAGGGTCGATGCGTTCGGCCACAGCCATGACCTGGTGCACGGCGCGCGTGTCGGCCCAAATAAGCGCATCGCGAACCGGCCTGCCCTGGTGATCGACGGGCACCGCGCCCATCATCTGACCGCTGAAGACGATGCAAGCCAGATCGGCGCTCGATACCCTGCATTCGTGGAGCAACTTCGCGGTGCTCAGACACAGCGAACGCCACCAGTCTTCCGGGTTTTGTTCGGCCCAGCCTGCCCGCCGGTAGCTGGTGCCATAGGGGATGAAGGCGCCGCGCACCAGGGCGCCATCTTCATCGTAGAGGGTCGCCTTGTTTCCCGTGGTGCCCACGTCATGAGCGAGGACGTAGCGTAACATCTTAATGCTCCAACGTCGGCGGCAGCGCAGGCCGGGCAGAGGCAGCCGCGGCAGTGAGTCGATCGATCTCCTCGGCGGCGATTGGGCGTTGGAAGACCTCCTCGATCACGGCGGTCCAGCCATGGATAAAGTAGGACCAGCCGTCCTCGATGCGCAGGCCGCGATCCTGCCGCCGCGCCGCTGCCTGGCGCGGGAAGTCCAGGTCCCCGCGGTAATTGAGTTCCCAGATCACGCCCCTCTCGGGAAAGGGCGCGTCGGCGGTAATCGGCGACCCGGGAATATCCTTGCCCATTCCCGTCGCGTTAATTATCAGTGAGCCGGGCGGCATGCTTTCCACAAGCAGGTCATTGCGCGACGGATCGCTGTTCTCCACCAGATCCAGGGGGATGGTCGAGCCGAGTTTCCGGTGCAGATCGCGCAGACTGTCCAGCCGGGCCGCGGTACGGTCGGTGATGACGATGCCCGTCGGACGATCGCCCGCGTCAGGCGCCGTGAGCAGATGGAGGACGATCGCGGTTCCGGCGCCGCCCGCTCCGAAGCAAAGTACCTTTCCCCCGGTACGGCTGAAGTAGCCGGGCCCCAACAGCGCGACGAGGGTTCGGCCTACCGCGATCGGATCCTTGGCCCAGCCAAGCAAACGCTCGGCACGCTTGGCGAGACACGACACTTCCTCGCATAGCAGTGCATACCGATCCATCTCGTCGATCAGATCGCGCGTGGCCGCATAGAGGGCGAGCTTGTGCGTGGTAATCAGGCCGCCCAGGATGTGCTCATCCGTCTTGATCGCGCGCACCAGTTCTCGATAGCGTGCGGGCGGCGCCCCGATCGGCACGTCCCAACCCGCGATATCGATGTCGGCGCCCAGTCCCAGTAAGTCGCGCCACCGGGGGAAAATGCGCATGATCGAGGACTGACCGGTGGTTACGCCGATGAACACGAAGACACGGGCCATCAGGCAATTCCTTGACGGGCTGCCCTGGCCGCCGCGGCGAAGTGCACGGCGCGTTGAGTGATCTCGTTCCAGCGGCCCTCTTCCATCAAGGTACGGGGCGCCAGCTCACTACCCACTCCCACCGCCAGGGCACCGGCCTTGAACCACCCCTCAAGGTCCGGCGCGTCGATGCCGCCGGTCGGCACGACGCGCAGCCCAGGGAAGGGTCCACGCAGGGCGCGCAGATGACCTGGGCCGGCGGTGGAGGCCGGGAACAGCTTCACCGCCTGGGCGCCTGCATCGAGCGCCTGAGCCGCTTCCGAAGGGGTAAAAATGCCGGGGAGGCACGGTAGGCCGCAGGCCAGCATGGCGGCAAGTAGGTCGGGCTGCAGATGTGCCGTGACCAGGAAGTCCACCCCGGCCTCAACGGCGGCCGTCACATGCCCCCGCTCGCGGAGCGTTCCCGCCCCCAGCAAGACCGCGTCGCCGTAAGTCTTGCGCACCTCGGCCAGGGCTTGGGCCGCGCCGGGCGTAGTGAAGGTAAGCTCGATTGCCGAAATGCCCCCCTCCAGCAAGGCGCCCGCCACGCGGACGGCATGTTCCGGGCGGTCGGCACGGATCACCGCGATCAGTCCCGCCTCCCGCAACCGGGCAAAGGGATCGGTTCGGCTCATCAGTGTCCTCCTGTGGAGGTACGTATCCTCCTTTCACCGTGTAGGCGCCCGCGGAGCACTCTATTCGCGGACGGCGCCGCCCAGCAAGCCGGTCACCAGGCGTTTCTGCAACACCACGGCGATGATCACCATGGGGGCGATCGAAATCACCGAAATGGCGCAGATATTCCACCAGGAAGTACCCAGCTCTCCTTGCTGCGAGGCAATCAAGATGGGCAGGGTGGTGGCATTGCTGGTGGTCAAGACGACCGCGTACAGATACTCATTCCAGACAAAGGAAAAGGTCAGCAAACAGGTGGCGATCAGGCCGGGCGTGACCAGCGGCAGAGCCACGCGCAGGAAGATATCGAGGCGGCTCGCGCCGTCGACGAAGGCTGCCTCCTCCAGGGCGAGTGGGATCTGTTTGAAGTAGCTCTGCATGAACCATACGGTGATCGGTAGGGAGAAACCGGTGTAGACGATGATCATGCCCAACAGGGTATCCAGTAGGCCCAGATCGTTGAATAGGATGAAGAAGGCCAGCACGGTGACGACGGGCGGCATGATGCGTTGAGAGACGATCCAGAAAGCAATGTCATTGTTCCTAAACGGGCCGGCGCGCAGGCGGAAGCGGGCCAGGCCGTAGCCGGCCAGACTGCCGACGATCAAGGCCAGCAGGGTACTGATGATGCCGATGATCAGGCTGTGCGAGAGCGGGCCGTATACCGAATTCGAGCCGCCGAGGATTTCATGCCATGCCTCGCTGGTCGGCTGGAAATCCACCCAGGGAAGCCAGCGAACGCCCCCGTAAATAGATCCGTTGTCCTTGAAGGCGGTGATCAAGACCCAGTACAGGGGGAAGGCAACGAAGAGGGTCCAGATCGCCAGGGGGATATAGCGCCACTCAAAATGACGTTTGCGGATCATTCCTCAAACCTCAACAACAGCCGCCGCGTGATGGCCAGATAGAAGGTGGCGATAACGACGACAAAGATCAGCAACGAGAGGGCGATGGTCGCCCCGCTGGATACGTTAAAGTCCTGATACCCTTGGAAATAGGCATAGAGCGTAGTCGAGGTGGTCGCGGTGCCAGGCCCGCCGCCGGTGAGCTGGATGATCTGGCCGAAGATCGTGAACGACTCGGTGAAGCGCAGGAAACAGGCCATCGCCGCGATGGGCGCCAGCATGGGAAAGATGATGTTCCAGACAATACGAATACCGGAGGCGCCGTCGAGCTGAGCGGCTTCGATGGCTTCTTCCGAGAGAGATTGCAGTCCGGCCAGCAGCAACAGGAACATGAAGGGCGTCCACTCCCATATGTCCATGATCAGCACGGCAAGAAAGGCGCTGCCGCTGTCGGCAAGCCAGGGCACCGAGCCCAAATGAAGGCCGCGAAGGATGGCGTCGATCGGGCCGTTGATTTGGTCGTAGAGCATGCGCCACATGAAGCCGATCGCCACCGGCGCCAACATCATGGGGATGCTGAACAAGACGCGGAAGAAACCACCGAAACGGATCCGTCGCCACAGCAGCAGGGCCAGGCCGAAGCCGATCAGGAACTCCAGGATCACACCCAGCACCACGAACTCGGTGGTATAGATCAGCGATTGCCAAAAATCGCCGTTATGGAGGAGATTGCGCCAGTTATCGAGTGTGCGATCGGTGAAGGTGAGCCCGTTGTCCTGGCTCACGTTCGAGAAACTCAGCGCCAGCGAAAAGACCAGGGGAAAGATGGTCAGCGCCAGCAAAACGATTATGGTCGGGGACACGAAAGCCCAGCCCGCGAAACCGGCGCCGGGGCGTCCGGTGCGTTTGCGGGGCTTTAGCACGGCGCTCCCGGCGCCAACGTTCTCGCGGTCAGGACCGGACGATTCGACCATGCTGTCCGCATCTCCTTGCTGTACAGTGTAACGCGTCCGGCGCCGAACTCGGCGCCG
>JAICHN010000297.1 GCA_025924845.1 Chloroflexota bacterium
ACGCGCAAACCAGGAGCAAGAATCTTGCTGAACGTCCCCAGATAAATGGTCTCCTCGCCGCCCGGCAGGGCGCGCAACGGCGGCACCTCCTCTCCAGCGAATCGTAATTCTCCATAAGGATCATCCTCCACAATCGGCAACTCGCGCTCGGCGGCAAGGTCGAGCAGGGCCTGACGCCGAGCCAGGCTCATCGTGCAGCCGGTTGGGTTCTGGAAGGTCGGTACGGAGTACAGCATGGCGGCCGAGCCACCAGCCCGATCCAGCGCACCCGCAAGGAGGTCTACCCGCAGGCCCTGGTCATCCATCTTCACTGCGTGAAAAGCAGGCTGATGGGGCAGAAATGCATTGAGCGCTCCCACGTAACTTGGCGCTTCAACGATCATCGGACTGTTCTGGGCCAGAAGCGCCTTGCCCAGCAGGTCCAGCGCCTGCTGCGAACCGGTGGTAATCAGAATCTGGTCCGCGGCGGCCTGAATGCCGCGTTTGGCCAGATGCTCGACCAACCATTCCCTCAGCGTGGGATGGCCATCGGTCGGGCCATATTGCAAGGCGCCCGCGCCCTGCTCGGCAAGCACCGCATCGAATGACGCGCGCAGACCGGCGACCGGAAAATGATCCGCCGACGGCAAGCCGCCCGCGAAGCTGATCATTTCCGGCTGCATGGTCACCGCCAACAAGTCACGGATCGCCGAGCTACGCATCCGCCCGTCCGACACGGCCAGCAACCTGGTCCATGGTAACCCCATAGTGATGCCTCCCACTACCCGGTCCAAACGCGCCGCCTCAGCGCTCTTGGCCCACCAACCAACTCCCGGCCCGTGCCGACGTATACCCAGTGTAGGCGATTCCGCGACCGGCCGGGAACGGCCCATACCGGCCCGGGCGTCCCGGCTCCGGTCCCGCGAATAAATTCGCGTGGAAGACAGTATGTCACAGGAAGCGCGAACACTCGCTGCCTGCCTTCAGGCGCCCGCCTCCGTGCCAGGCGAATTCATGCGCAGGCTCAGCCGATGCCCTCCCAGCCCAGCTAAGTCAGACCGTGAGCAGGGGCCTGGCCGGTCGCCGTTCCCGAATCGTCGCCGTACGCAGCTGTCCGCAGGCGGCGCTGATCCCCGATCCACGGGTGTCGCGTACGGTCACGGCCAGGTGGTGTGCTTCAAGTCGTTCGCGGAACGCTTCGATCGCCTCGGTGGATGACGGCTGAAACGGCATTCCCTCTACCCGATTCCAGGGGATGAGATTGAGGTGACAGAGCATGCCGCGCAACAGCACGGCCAGCCCGTCGGCCTGTTCCGGGCCGTCGTTCACCCCGGCCAGCATCGTGTACTCGAAGCTGATCCGCCGGTGTGTACGCTCCGTATACTCCTGACAGGCATCGATCAGTTCGGCCAGTGGGTAGCGCCGGTTGAGCGGGACGAGGGTACTTCGGAGCGCATCGTCGGGCGCATGCAGCGATACCGCCAGCCCAACCTGAAGGTTTTCGCGGGCGAAGCGCCGGATCGCCGGCACCACCCCGGAAGTGGATACGGTCAGGTGACGGGCGCCTAGCCCAAAGCCCTCCGGATCGGTCAGCAACCTCAAGGAATGGAGAACCGCGTCATAATTCAGGAACGGCTCACCCATCCCCATATAGACGATGTTGGTCACCTGTTCATCCTGAGCGCGAAGCAATCGAGCAAAATAAAGAATCTGCTCCACCATTTCGCCGGCGCTCAGATCGCGCGCCCACCCTTGTAGTCCTGTCGCGCAAAACGTACAGCCAAGCGCACAGCCGACTTGCGAGGAAAGGCACACCGTATGCCGGCGGCGTACCGCGGCGCCGCCCCCATAGCTCATCAGCACACTCTCAACCAGAGCTCCATCACGTAGGGCGAACAGCGTCTTGGTAGTTCTGCTGTGTGGGTCGCGTACCTCGTTGACTACCTTCAGATCGCTGAACGATATCTCGCCCGCTAATTCCTCGCGCACGGACAACGGCAAATCAGTCAGCTCCAGCGGGCCGGCCGCGAGCCGTTTATAAAGGGCGCGATAAAGCTGCGCGGCGCGGAACTTGGGCAAACCGCGCGCCGCCGCCCATGCTCGGAGCATCGACAGGTCCATACCGACCAGTGAGGTTATAGTCTTCTCGGTTGCCGTGGACGTGTCTATCGTCATCATCCTCTGAATTATCAGCCGCGCCGCGCGGCCCAGGCTACGTTAATGATCACCAGCCCAATCCACACCACGACGATCGCAGGCAGGCCGGCCAGGGCGCCCGAAATCGCCGTGAGCGGTACGCCAATCCCGATCGAGCCGAGAATGAGCGACAGTTCCTCGCCACTGATTTTCGCGCGATCGGGCTTGCCCGCGGCCCGCAAGCGCCAGTCGATCTGGGCGTCTATACCTTGCTGCATCCCGACCAAGATCCGTTGCGCGATTTCGTCACTCGATTGAAGATAACGCGCCTGGTCGGCCGCCATAGGATCCGGATGCTCGGAATCGACCGCCTGAGGCGTGGGATAGGAAAACTCATTCATCCGGCGCTCCCAAAGCGAAAGATCGAACCCGGCCCGTGGTTCGCGATCCTTATCGTACCAAAGAGCGATCTTCACGTGAACGCGGCCGGCGTGCCTTCGTGCCGCGCCGGCACGTTGACGCGCCCTTACCGTACCCACGGTCTTCCGTCAGAGGATCGTACAGGACTTAACCGGTTTCCTGATGAGCTTCGCGCCGCGGCAAGGCGTCGCGGAACTCCGCCATCTCCTTCCATTCCGGCTCGGGCGGCGACTCCTCGCCGCGTGGCACGTAGGCGGAGTGGCTGATGACCTGCATGCGATGAATGTAGCGTGGGCAGTTTGGGAAGATCTGCTCCACCTGCACCCGAACGACCAGCCGCGCACCAGGAAACTGTCCTACTAGGCCGAACCGACTGGTGCCGCACACCGTTACCGCCGCTGCCGAGGCATCAGTGCGAAGTACACAGTGTAGCAGGCTGCTACTATGACCGTATCCGGCCGTCGGCGCCTTAACCGGCCCAGAGTGCCGACCGAAAGAGAGTGAACGGGCCTTGCCGACGCCCGAGGCGGGAGGAGAGAGCAGTGCTGGATGATGGACTCGCCCGGAGAGAGGAACTGCGTCGATTGCTAGGCGACCTGCCCACCCTCACCGCCCCCCCGAAGGCAATTAAGCTGGGCACGGTCGAGCGCGAACATTACCTACTCGAAACACTGCTGCTCGACTTGAACGGCCTGGAAGAGGTGCCCGCGTATCTGGCGCGGCCCCGGAACCTCAAGGAGCCGGTACCGATCGTCCTCTATAATCACGCTCACGGCAACAACTATGAACTGGGCAAGAACGAGCTAATCATGGGCCGGGATGCCCTCTGCGACCCTCCCTATGCCGAAGCGCTCGCCGGCCTCGGTTTCGCGGCCCTGTGCATCGATCATTGGGGCTTTGGTGAGCGACGTGGTCGCACCGAGTCGGAAATCTTCAAACTCATGCACTGGCAGGGCCAGGTTATGTGGGGCATGATGGTCTTCGACAGCCTGCGTGCCCTTGACTATCTTGCCGGCCGCGATGACATCGACATGAGCAGAGTGGCCACCCTCGGCATGTCCATGGGCAGCACCATGGCTTGGTGGGTAGCAGCGCTGGATGAAAGAGTGCGCGTTTGCGTGGACCTCTGCTGCCTAACCGACTTTCAGGCGCTCATCGACACCGGAAACCTGGACGGTCATGGCTTATACTATTATGTTCCGGGACTCTTGCGGCACTTCACCACGGCACAGATTAACGCCCTGATCGCCCCTCGACCCCACCTCAGCCTGGCCGGTATCTTCGACAGACTGACGCCGCCTGTCGGTCTCGACCGTATTGACCGCCACTTGCGCCAGGTCTATGCCGAACATGGGGTCGCGGACGCCTGGCAAGCACGGCGGTACAACGTTGGCCACATGGAGACCACCGCTATGCGCGCCGAGGTGCTGACCTTTCTCCAGAATCGTCTCTAACTCCCGCCGACGATAGCCTCCATGGCGCGGCGCACCGGCACGTCCTGGTCGGCAAACGGCTGCTGCTCATGCTCGCTGATCAGCAGGCCCTGGTAGCCGCGCGCCGCGAACTTGCCGTAGACCTCGGCGGCCGGTAGGCTGCCCCAGCCCAGCGGCAGGTGCAGATCGCCAACGCCGGTGATCGCCTTATTGGTGAACGGAGTCAAGCGGTACAGGTTGAAGTCCCCGAATCGCGCCTGATTGAAGCGGCCGAAATTATCGGTGAGGTGCAAGTGCGCCGCGTAGGCGGCGGCGGCCTGTGCCGACTTGAGATGATCGTAGCCGAAAAGGTCGCCTGCCAGGTAGTCATGGGCGAAATCATAGGTCATGCGCACCCACGGATGCTGAAATCCCTCCAGGAACTCCAGTACCCGCTCCGTCCGCTCAACCTCGATGTTCTCAATGCCCAGGATCACCTCGTGCTTGCCCGCCAGTTCCGCCGCCGCTTGGATGGCCGCGCGATACTGAGCCTCGATGCGCGCGTCATCACTGCGCGCTTCGTAATGCACCACCAGTACCCTGGCGCGAATCGCCCCGGCGAATCGTACGCACCCCAACAAAATGTCGCGATGCAGATCGGGTTCTTGCTGGTCGCGTAGGTCGAGCACGGCCGGCGAATGGACGCTAAAGGCCAGGCGATCCGCGAAGGACGCGCAGATCGCGGCGACATGCTCCACCTGAGCCTCAACCACCTTGCCGTTCAGAATACAGTGGAGCGTCGATACGGCAAGCTCGGCGGCCCCATAGCCGTTGGCGACTACCGTGGCCAGTTCACGCGGCAGATCGGCAGGCCATGCCCCAACGGCACGCCCACAGGTTACGGCCGGCACCCGCCGGTCCCCGCTTGGCCCACCATCCATGGCTATCTCTTTCCTTCCCATAAACGCCCTAATCGAAGCCTTCCGGACAGGTTAGCACACTTTTTACGCGCCCTTCTGGACAGCACCGCGATTCGATGATATAACATGGCTCATACCGGCGGTATGTGCAGGTCTTGGCGCGAACGAAGTCGCGGTAGTTGACACCTGATCGAGAACGGTGCGCGCGCACTGATTTGGTTGGGTTGTGCTTCGCGCGGACTGGTCGGGGCGTACGAGTGGTTGCGCCCACACGTTTGGGAAGGACTGGGTGCTATGATCAAAGCATGGAGCCTGGGACTGCGCGGTGCGGCAGCGGTCGGCGTAACGGCCGGCATGGTACTATCATCGGGTTTCGGACCGACGCGGCAAGCCGCCGCCGCTACCTCCACGATCTATTTCACTTCGTTGGGCGATGTGAATATCGCCGATCTATACCGAAATACGCTCATCCCCGACTTTGAGAAGGCTTTCCCTCAATACACCGTCAAGTTCACCGATATCCTCCACGGTACCAACGCTCAGGGCCTGGTGATCGATAACATGACCGCCGCCATGAACGCCGGCAAGACAAGCGTGAAAGTGGATGTGTTCGAGGACTCGCCGCTGAGCTTCGTGTATCCCAAGGGCAAGACCTATAAGGACTATTTCCTGCCGCTCTCAGTCAAGGATATCCCCAACATCGCCAAGATCGCGCCGAACGTCCAGGCGCCCGCCGCGGGTTACGGCGTGGCCTACCGCGCTTCGGCCGTCACTCTGGCCTATAACAGCAAGGAAGTGCCCAATCCTCCGAAGACGTACAGCGCCTTGCTCGCCTGGATCAAGGCGAACCCCGGCAAATTCACGTACTGCATTCCCTCGGACGGTGGTACGGGCGATAACTTCGTGGTCGCCGCGATCCGTTCGGTCATGAAGCCCGCCGACTACAAGGCGCTGAACAAGGGCTATAATCCGGCTCTGGAGAAGGATTGGCCCAAGGCTTGGGCGCTGCTCAAGTCGCTCGAACCCGATCTCTATCAGAACGGTTTTCATCCGGACGGCAACACCCCAGTGCTGAATCTGTTGGCCAAGGGGACGATCACCCTGGGCACCGCGTGGTCCGATCAGGGCCTTTCCGCCCTGGATCAGGGCCTGTTGCCCAGCTATGTCCACCTCACCCAGCTCAACCCGCCCTTCCCCGGCGGTCCCTCGTTTATGTCCGTACCCAAGCTGGCCCAGAATCCAGCCGGGGCGAAGGAGTTGCTCAACTTCGTCTTGAGCCCCGCCGAACAGGCCAAAATCGCCATTGCCATCGAAGGCTTCCCCGGTATTGAGTTCAAGTACATCCCTAAGTCGGTGGTCAAGCACTTCGGTTCCATCGCCTCCGGCTACGACACCGGCTGGCCGGGCGGCCCTTACGACCTTGACCTCCAGCGGCTCTGGAAGGCGAACGTACCGGCAAGCTAGAATACCAAAGACAGATGTCGGCATCCGTCAGCTTGCCCGGAGAGGAAGTGGGGGGGGCCATGGGCCCCCCCAACCCCCCGGTTGGGCGGTGCGCCAACCCCCGTAAGAGGGAATGAACGCCAGGTGCAGGGCAGGAGCGACACCAATGGGTTAGGGGGCGCCAAGCGAA
>JAICHN010000298.1 GCA_025924845.1 Chloroflexota bacterium
GCCCTCTTGCTGATGCAGCAGGTCAAACGCTACGAGCGTTTGACCGTGGCGGCAATCGCCGGTTGTTCGCGTTCCTTCGCCGTGGAGGCCTTAATGGCTCATCCGCTGGTCGGCTCCTATTCGCTGGCCACGGCGCTGGTGGACGAATACCTGGCAGCACACGCCCCGTACGTGGGCCACTGGACCTGAACGAAGACGGATTGTCCTGTGCCGGCATGCCGCGAGTAAGAGCAGCGATATATAGTGGCTGCTCCTACTCGCGGGTGATACGTGCGCTCCTCCCAACAGGAGGAATTGACAAAAACGCTATCAAGGTTTATAAAGGCACTACACTATACAATCTGGTGCTACGACCGATCGGGAACATTCCATGAAAGAACATATTGGTGTTGTTACGCGCAAAGGGCAAGTCACTTTGCCGGCAGAGGTGCGCTACTCTCTCGGTCTAAAGCAGGGCGATAAGGTCATTTTTCGTCTGCAAGACGATCAGGTGGTGGTAAAGCGCACCGAAAGCATCATTTCCTCTACCGCAGGCGTCTTCAAGAGCGAACGGCCTGCCATGACTGCTGAAGAGCTGCGCGCGGCCGCCGAGGAAGCCATCGCCGAGGAAGCAGCGAATCGCTCGCATTGACGTATGCCACTTCCCTTCCTCGATACGAATATCCTGCTTCGGCATCTTCTGCAAGACGCACCCGAGCAGTCGCCGCGTTGCACCGCCTATCTTGCCCGTGTGGAACGCGGCGAACTGAAGGTTCGCACAGCCGATACGGTGGTTTTTGAGGTCGTCTACACCTTACAGCGTACCTACAAGCAACCCAAGGCGGCGATCGTGGCGGCGCTGCTCCCGGTGATCGAGTTGCCCGGTATCGTGCTGCCACACAAGCGTCGCTTTCGTCGAGTCTTCGAACTCTATGTGCGGTACAACAGTGCGTTTGCCGACGCCTATCATGCGGCATTGATGCAAAGCCTTAAGCTGACTGAGATTGTCACCTACGATCGTGAATTCGATAGGATCAGCAATATCGTCCGGATTGAACCGTAGCACTACAACTCTCTAAACCGCCGCATGGCGGTCAGCGTGTGTCGTAGAACTGGGCTGCATGATCATAGCAGGCGCCCCGAACACTTTCGTCATCCTAAGATGCGCAGCAGGTAGAAGGTCAGCGGCGCCACCAGGATCAGGCTATCGACCCGATCCAGGAGGCCGCCGAAACCGGGCAGCCAATCACCGGCGTCCTTAGTCTTGAACTCGCGTTTGATGCTCGATTCCAGCAGGTCGCCCCATAACGCGCCCGCCGCGATCACTGGAGGCAAGCCCGCCGCCATGGTGAGACGCAGGTCTCCGGGCAGGGCATAGATCATGCAGAGTACGCCGAGATAGGCGCCGGCCAGATTGCCGGCCACGCCCGCCCAGGTCTTGTTGGGACTCAGCGTCGGGGCCAGCTTGCGCCTCCCGAACCGCTTGCCCACCACGAAGGCGCCGACATCGCTCAGCGCGGTGCCCAGACCGATCGCCAGGAGAATGCCCAGCCCGCCGTCAACGTAGCGGTAGAGCAGCACGATATGGCTGAGAAAGAAGGCAATGTAGCCCCAGCCGAGGACGGCGAAGGCCAGGTGGCGCACGCTCGCCCCGTGGCCGTGCAGAAAGAGCGGTTGGAGGGTGGCGCCGATCAGCAGCAACGGCAGCAATAGTTGGAACGCATCGGCCGACAGCGCCGCCACCGGCGCGGTCACCAGGCCCGCGCCCAGCAATACCGCGGTGTGGGCACGGGGCAGACCCACCAATCTCGCATATTCGCGCAACCCCTGGATGATCAAGCAACCGACCAGAAATACCGTGGTGAAGGTACCGCCGAATAGAGCAAGACTATAGATCAGCGAGATGACCGCCCAGACGCGCCAGCGCCGAAACAGCACGTTGTCGGCCAGGGTCTTTCGGTCCCGGCGCGCCCCACGGAGCAGTACGATCAGGCTGCCAATGAGCAGGGTGCCCAAGAGCAGAGCGGTGGGGAGGAAAAGCGGGTTATCGAGGGGATTGGAGATCGGCATGGATGGCCTGTAGCCGCTGGTAAATCGTGAAGCAAAGCCCCACCAATACGGCGCCGAGGTAGATCGTATAGATGGGAATCCGTGGCAGGAAGAAAGCTAGGAGCGAGGCGACGCTCAGATAGATCATCCGATCCGCTTTGCCCATCACGCCGATGTATTGCCGCTTCCCGCCCGCCGCCTTCGCCGCCGTGCCGAGGTAGCTGGAGAGCAGCATGACCACGATGGTCACGGCGCCAAGCCGAGGGTTGCCGCCCGGCGCGAAGCACACTCCGGTCAGCAGCGCCACATCGGCCAGCCGATCGCTGAACTCGTTGAGCACCTCGCCCCAGGGGCGGGCCAGTCCGGTGCCGCGAGCCACCAGCCCATCCAGGGCATTCAGCGCGGTACGGCCGATCGCTATCGGGATCACGAGCAATTCGAAGAGCGATAGCCAGTTGCTCAGGTAGAGCAGCACGCCGCCCACCACCGAAAGAGCCAGCGCGCCGAGGGTCAGATAGTCGGGATGGACGCGACGTCGGATCAGATTGCGTTCAATGCCGCCCAGGGCGCGCTGGAACCTTGGTTTGATCTTATAGATACCCATCAGCAACTTCTCCCGCTACGGCCGCCGCGCCGCCTACATATGGTCACAGGGCGCGAACCGCCGCATCGATTGCCGCCGCCGCCTCGACGTACGGCGTCCCGCGCGCGCAGCGGAGGGCCGGACCGAATCGTACCGTGACCTGGCCCCGGTGGGGCAAGCGATGCCCTTTCGGCAGTAGACCATGAAGCCCAGATAGGCGCACCGGTACCACGGGCACTGCCAACTCGACCGCCAATAGACCGGCGCCGGCCTTAAACGATCCCATCTCTCCGTTTGGCGACCGCGTCCCCTCGGGGAAGACCAGGATCGACCAGCCGTGATCGAGCAGCCAGGCACAGTGCTCGATGGTCGGGCGGATGTTGCCCTCGCGCGAGAAGGGAAAGGCATTCAAGGCGAGGGCCACGCCTCGGCCCAGCATTTGCTTGGTGAAGAAGTAATCAGCCGCCGCCGCCACGGCCAGATGACTGCGCCAGGCGTGGGGCAGAGCGCGGATCAACACGGGACTATCGAGGTGGCTGGTGTGGTTGGCGACAAACAACACGGGAGGGGCCAGGCCGGCCAGAGTGTCGAGTCCGCTGACCGTCGCGGGCGCCACGCCGGCCAGCAGGGGATACGCGGCGCCCTGCGCCACGGCGCGCAGCACGCGCGCGGCGGGCGAAAGCGGCCACCTGGCGAAGATCGGTCGTGTGCCCCGCTCCCCGGACGTCACCAACGCCTCCAGCTCTCCCACCGTGGTATCAGGCCCAACCTTCGATTCATCCAGATAGCTATCCAGTTCGGTCTCGATCGCCGCCAGCAGCTCGACCCGCGACAGCGAATCGAGGCCGCACCCGGCGCCGAGCGTTGCCCCGGCCGTCAACCGGTCGGCCGGAATGCCCGAAGCCTGGGCGATCAGCCGCCGGATGGGGGTGACATCCGGCCCATCCGCCGGCGCCGGGGCCGGTGCCCGCTCCACTGTCTCGCGCTGGTCAAGCAGGGCGTTCAGCAATTCATGCTTCCGCACTTTCATCGTGTGGGTACGAGGAAAGTCGGGCTCGGGCCACACGCTGTGGCCCTGAATTTGCTGATGGGCCGCCAGGCGCGTGTTGGCGGCCTGGATTAGATCGCGTGGATTTGACGCCGTACCGTCCAGGAGCAATACGGCATGCACACGCATCCCTTCCGGGCTGGGCAGGCCGATCACGGCGACGTCGATCAGTCCACCGTTCGCGCGGAGCACCTCCTCCAGGTCGGCCGGATAGACATTCTGGCCGTTGGCCAGGACGATCAGGTCTTTCTTCCGCCCACGCAGACTGAGCCGGCCCTGCCCATCAAACTCACCAAGATCACCGGTCCTATACCAGCCGTCGCTGAACGCATCCGTCGTGGCCTGGGGGTGCTTCCAGTAGCCTGGCGTGATGTTCGCGCCGCGCGCCAGCACCTCGCCATCCTCGGCTATTCGCAACTCCACGCCGGGCACGGCCCGCCCCACGGTCCCCGGCGCCAGGTCGCGCAGCGTGGTGCCGCTCAAGATCGGTGAGGCCTCCGTGGCGCCATAGCCCTGGATGATCGGCAGGCCCAGCCGCTCCCACTTTCGCACCAACTCGGGCTCCAGGGGCGCCCCGCCCGAGACCAGGAACAGCAGCTTGCCGCCCAGACGCGCCTGGACGCGGTGGAACAGAAGCCGCCGCGCCCGCATCGGCAGGTAGGCCGCGATCCGACCCATACGATCCCAGGCCGGTGCTTTTCCCGCCTTCGCGACTTCGCGCTCGATCGCCGCCATCAGCAGGCTGAATGCCTGCGGCACGGCCAGGATAGTGGTGATCCCCTGAGTCTGGAGATCGCGGAACAACATGGTGGATTGGCGGCTGATTGGATAGTAGACGGCGGCGCCGCACGAGAGGGGCAGGAGCAGCCCAACCGTCTGCTCGAACATATGGCTGAGGGGGAGCAGTGAGAGCAGGCGATACTCGGGGCTGGTCGGCACCACTTGTAGGGCGGACGTGAGGTTGGCGGTAATGTTGCCATGGGTGAGGATCACCCCCTTGGGCTCGCCCGTGGTGCCCGAGGTGAAGATGACCTCGGCGATGTCCGCTTCCTCCACGCATGACGAATCTATGCTCCGGAAGTCGGCCGGCGACTGGTCGAGTTCCTCGATCAGCCAGGTCTCGGTCGGGTAGATCCAACCGGCGACGGTCAGACGGGAGAGGATAGCCAGGCGCGGCTCGGTTTGACGGACCACTCGTTCGATAAACTCCGGCGTGCTTCGGAGATCGAGCGGGACCAGGATCACCCCGAGGCGGAGGCAACCCAGAAACGCCGCCACCCACCAGGGACTGTTCAGCGCCCAGATTACGACTCGGTCACCCTTACCCAGGCCGTGAGCCTGGAACCGGCCCGCTACCCGACCGGATCGATCCCACAGCTCGGCGTAGGTCCAGGTCTCCGTGCGATAGAGCGGCCGATAGAGCAGCGCGGGCCGTGGGCCGAAGCGGCGCGCTGACGCTTCCAGGACGGAGCCTATGGTCGCCATGTGGTGAACCTCTACTCCTAATACCTGGTGGAAGACCCTACCGATAAAACGGCACGGCTGGGTACATACTGTATCAGACCACGTGAGCCAACAGCGCGGCGTCTATGCTCCGCTTGATCAAATGCATCTCGGCGCTCAACTCCGCGAATAGTTAATGTGCCTGCGTCAGCGATGATTCGACCTGGTCGGCCTGCCGGCGCCGTCTGCTTGCACCTCAATCACATCGGCGAGTAACCCGCGTGTATGAGCAGCGTCCAATGCGCATCCTAGTTTAGTGAACAAGACAAGCGCACTCCGTAGCTGTCGTTCGGCTTCCTCAAAGTCACGGTCGGCTGAGGCACACCGGCCTAATAGCAAGCGACCCGCGGCTACCATCCGATTCAAGCCGAGCCTTTCAGCCAATGGCAATATTTCAAGGGTGGACTGCCGCGCCTCGGAAGACTTGTGCCGCACCAATTGCAATTCAGCGCTGAGGAGGGTCAATTGAATTGTTAGTCCTTGCAACGTACGTCCCTCAAGCAATAGCCGGCCACGGGCAAGTAGCGTGGCCGCAAGCCGGATTTGTCGAGGGGCGGCCTGCCCCTCCACGGCAGCCTGAATGCAGGCGCGAACATGTCCGGCAACGGCATCTATCTCGGCATAAAAGGCGCCACAGCGCCGGGCAAGGCGACGGGCATTGCGGTGCCGGACGGCAGCCTGGACATGGTCGCCACGTGCGGAAGCCACCATACCCAGGCCATTCCAGCTTTGTGCTATGCCTCGCTGGTCATGGATGGGTTCTCGCATGCTCAGGGTCTGCCTGAACCACTCCTCTGCCGCTTCGAGATCTCCCTGTCCGCAGGCCACCTTGCCCAGTCCTTCCCAGATCAGCGCAACCAAATAGAGATGCTGCCCTATGTTCGCGGTCTCTAGAGCATGACGAAAATGTAGCTGTGCCACATGCAGATCCCCGCGCGAAAAGGCAACGCAGCCGAGACCCCAACTGCTGCCCGCCGTGTACTCCGCGTCAGCGGCACGCCCAACCGCCGTTTGAGCGCCGCGAAACTGTGCGTCCGCCTCATCGAGCCGGGCTTCTCGCCATGCGCACACCCCTAGGCCGAGGAGCGCCCGCCCCACGAACTGCTGGTTGCCTAGGCGTTCCGCATGCGTCACCAGCCGCTCCATGCTCGTGTGGGCTCCCGCCACATCCCCTTTAATATCGCGCACTATGGCCTGGACCCAGATAGCGGGAGCAAGTACCCGGTCTACTTCTCTCGATAGTGTCTGGTCGCTCAGCAGGTGAATCGCCCGTTCCACTTCGGTTTCCGCGGAAGCAAAGTTGCCCAGAAAATAGAGACAAAAGGCACGATCC
>JAICHN010000299.1 GCA_025924845.1 Chloroflexota bacterium
GAGCGTCAGGCCCTGCACCACGGGAAAATCGGCCTGCAGGGCCGAGGATACGAGCAGCCGCCCGATCCCCGGCCAGGCGAAGATATTTTCTATGACGATGGCGCCGCCGATGATCATGCCGAGGCGCAGGCCCAGCAAGGTGATCGTAGAGATCAGGGCGTTCTTGAAGGCATGGACACCCAGGATTCGCCGGCGGTTCAGTCCCTTGGCATGGAGGGTACGGATGTAGTCCTGTCGAAGCACTTCAATCATCGACGACCGCATTAACCGCAAGCTCAATCCGGTGCCTTCCGCTGCCAGGGCGACGGCGGGGAGCACGAGCGTGGAAAGGCTCCCATACCCCGAGACCGGAAACAGCCGCCAATGGACCCCGAACAGCAGAACGAGCAAGAGCGCCAGCCAGAAGCTGGGCACGGCCATGGCGACCAGAGCCCCGCCCGTGATCGAATAGTCGGCCCAGGTGTTGCGCCGCGCCGCCGCCAGGATGCCCAGCGGGAGGGCCAGGGCATACGATAGCAGCAGCGCGGTACCCCCAAGCAGAAGGGTGGCCGGTAAGCGGTCACGAATCAGTTGGCCGACCGGCTCCCGATAGATGATCGATTCACCGAAATCGCCATGAATGGCTCGACCAAGGAATAGGAAATACTGCGTAACTACCGGCTTGTCCAGGCCGAGTTCGTGGCGGGCCTGTACCTGCACTGATTGCGGCGCCGTGGGACCGACAAAAAGCTCCACCGGATCGCCCTGCCCCGTATGCAGCATGGCGAAGACGGCGATTGATACGAGAAACAGTAACGGTATGGCCACCGCCACCTTTCTGACTATGTAACGCCGCACGGCAGCGACACTCTCTCCTTACGAACTCAGCCACACGTCCTGCAGGTAGGCATACAACTGCCAGGTATACGGCGCGAAGCCCTGTACACGCTTGTTCACGCCCCAGACCTGGGTGGGAGTATAGAGCGAAACCAGCGCCGCGTCATCCAGCAGGAGCTTCTGGATTTGGTGGTAATCGGCAATGATATCCTTTGCCGTATTGGCCTGACGCGAGGCATCGAACAACGTATCGACCTTGGGGTTCTTGTAGCGCATGAAGTCCGGGGAGGGAATGTTTGCCGAGTCGGTGAACAAGCTGATGATGCTGGCGTTGTTCCAGACGTAGGGGAACAGGAACATATCGAACGTTCCCTTGGCGATGATGCCGAAGAACGTGGCTTTATCGACCGGCTGCGGCACCACATTGATCCCGATCTGCCCGAGTTGCGCTTGAATGATCGAGGTATTCTGCTTGTCCTCCGAGGTGGTGGTGGTCAGCAGGTGGAGCGTATAGCTCTTGCCGCCCAACAACGATTTCGCCTTGGCGGGATTATAGTTGTAATAGCTCTCGGAGCCCGACCAGTATTCGGGCGCCTGCTTCATCACCAGGCTGTTGGCCACGTTGCCGTAGCCGAGCAGCACGCTCTGCACGATGGCCTTGCGATCGATCGCGTAGGAAATAGCCTGGCGGATCGCCAGTTGGTTCGTCGGCGCCTTGGCGTGGTTAAAGCCCAGCCACACCACTTGCCAATCGGGCAGAGTGATGATGTTGAGATTCGCATTCCCCTTTAGCCTGGCGATATCGGGCGGGGCGATGGCATGCACGATATCCTGGTGGCCGGACTCCAATTCGATGGCGCGGGTGGCGGCATCAGGCAGCCATTTGTAGACGATGCTGTCCAGGTACGCCGTGCCCTTGTTCGTGATGAATGATGCCGGATCGGCGTAGTTGGGATTTCGCACTATCGTCACCTGATCGCCGGCCGCGTAGTTTTTGAGCATAAATGGTCCCGTGCCGGCGGCGCCCTTGATCCCGTAACCGCCGCCCTGGTTGTATGAAGCCCCGCCATACTTCTTCCAGGCCGCCGGACTGACGATGCCGGCAAAGAGCTGGGCGAAGGCAAAGGTCAGATTGGCGTCTGGATGCTTGAGCTGGAAGCGAAGCGTGTAGGGGCCGGGCGTGGTGATCGAGTCGACGGATGCCCAGTAGATGATGAACGGATTGCCGATCTTAGGATTGCGAATAGTGTCGAAGAACCACTTGGCGGCGGCGGCATTGAACGGGGTGCCGTCGTGAAACTTCTTGTCGCGCTTGAGCTGGAACGTCCAGGTCTTGCGATCCTTGGAGACGGTGTGGGATTCGGCGAGTTGGCCGACAAACTTGCCGTTCGGCGCCTGCACGAGCAGGTACTCATACATCTGCTGATTGGCGTCATCCATCCACGGACTGCTGATCGGGTTCTCCGGCGACGGCTCCAGATCCTGGCCATAGTGCAGCGTACCGCCCCGTACGGGACTGCCGGCCGAGGCGGCATGCGCCGTCTGCCGAAGCGGGGGGAACAACGGCGCCAAAACGCTGGAGGCGGCGACGACTCCGCCCAGCGCCGTCATGCGCCGCACGAAGGCGCGCCGATCGATGGTTCCTTCCAGGAAGTCCAGTTGAGTCCGGCGAATCCGCTCGTCGATAGCACCATGATCATGATCGTCGATCATCCGTACGCTCCTCCTTCAGCTACACAGGGATTAAGCACTACAAAAGAACCTAACCGTGTACCGTGGGGTCCGCGGGCTCCATACGATTCACCGCCGGCCGATAAAACTCCTCGTACGGGCGCACTATACAATCATCATTATCGCGCTGAAGGGCTTAGCGTGATAGGGGGAGCGACGCTGGTACGTGGCAGTTAGGATACAAGAGACAACAGGCGTGACACAAGACATACTTGTAATGTCGCTTCGTAGATCGGGGAGGAAGAGATGGAATATCGCCAATTGGGCCGATCAGGGCTCCGGGTCTCGGTATTGACGCTCGGCACCATGGCGTTCGGCCGAACCGCGCCGACCCGAATCGGCGCGGTCGATCTGGTCGGCGCTCGACGCCAGATCGACCTGGCCCTGGACGCCGGGGTGAATCTGTTCGATACGGCCGACGTCTATGGGAGCGGCGCCTCCGAGGAGACGGTCGGCCAGGCGATTGCCGGGCGCCGCGATCGCCTGCTGCTGGCCACCAAAGCCCGCATGCGGACGGGAGAAGGTCAGAACGATACCGGACTCTCCCGCTACCACCTGATCCGCTCGTGCGAGGCAAGCCTGCGGCGCCTGGGTACCGACCACATCGACCTCTATCAGGTACACGAATGGGACGGCCAAACCCCTCTGGAGGAGACGCTGGAGGCGCTCGATGCCCTGGTGCGCACGGGTAAGGTCCGCTACATCGGAAGCTCAAACTACGCGGGCTGGCAGTTGGTCAAGGCGCTCGCTACATCCGACCGGCTAGGTTATCAACGCTTCATCAGTCAGCAGATCTACTACACTTTGCAGGCCCGCGACGCGGAATACGAACTGATCCCCGCCGGTATCGACCAGGGAGTGAGCGTGCTGGTCTGGAGCCCGCTGGCGGGCGGATTGCTTTCGGGAAAGTACCGTCGAGGGCAGCCGGCGCCGGCGGGCGCACGCCATTTCGGGGGGTGGACCGAGCCGCCGGTACACGACGAGACAAAGCTCTACGATACCATCGAGGTAATCGTCGAAATCGCCGCCGCGCACGAGGTCTCCCCCTCCCAGGTCGCCCTCGCCTGGCTGCTGGGTAGGCCCGCCGTGGCCTCGCTGGTGATCGGCGCCCGCAACGAGGAGCAGCTTACCGATAACCTGCGATCGGTCGATTTGCAGCTGTCCGCCGACGATCGAGCCCGCCTGGACGCGGTCAGCGCCCCAACCCTGCTCTATCCCTACTGGCATCAGGCGGAAGGCGGCGCCGACCGTCTTGGCGCGGCGGACCTCTCGTTGCTTGCACCGTTCCTGAAAGGTTAATGCTTACGGGGTTGGCGTAGTGCGGTGGGCGCGGGCCATTGGAGCGAGGAGGATCCCTTCGATGGGGATGATCGATCAGGAAATCACGGCCTGAAGGCCACGCTAGGCGGGCAAATGAGCCTCCCCGGCATAAATGCCGGGGCTTCATTGATCCGGATCAGTCGCTTGCCATGGGCCGCGGCCGGAAGGTAGGGATGAGCGACGGTGGACCGCGACCAGACGGCAGGCTGTTTCAGAGCCTGCCGTCTGGTCGCGTATCGAGCAGAGGGAGACGGCAACCATGGCAGAGGGCATCGAGGGCCGGGTCGCGCTGGTGACCGGGGCCGGATCCGGGGTTGGCCGGGCCACCGCCCTGGCACTGGCCCGGGCCGGCTTGGCGGTAGGACTGGCGGGGCGCAGACAAGCGGCGCTGGAGGAGAGCGCCGCGGACATTCACGCCGCGGTACCCCACGCGCGGGTTGTGGTCACCGCGGGCGATGTGTCAATCCCCGAGGATGTGCTGCGGATCACAGGGAATGTCGAGGAGCGCCTTGGCGCCATCGAAATCCTGGTGAACAATGCCGGGGTGAACGTGCCCGCGCGTGCCTTGAGGGAGTTATCGTGGGCCGATTGGCAGCGCATTATAGAGGTCAACCTACACGGCTGTTACCTCTGCGCCCAGGCGGTGCTGCCCGGTATGCGCAAGCGGGGCGGGGGCACGCTGATTCACGTAGGCTCGTATGCCGCGCGCCGACCAGGCGTAGTGGCGGGGGCCGCCTATACGGCGGCAAAGGCAGGATTGGCGGGCCTGAGCGGCGTGATCAACGCCGAGGAGAGTGTACACGGCATTCGCAGCACAGTGATCACGCTGGGCGAAGCCAATACGCCGATCCTCGATCTCCGGCCGCATCCACCTTCGGGAGAATCACGGGTCTATGCCGTACAGCCGGAGGACGTAGCGGCGTGCATCGAACTGATCGCGCGGCTTCCGGCGCGTGTCACGATCGAGGACATCGTAGTGGCGCCCACCCGTCGTGGTTGAGGCACCCTGGGCGGTTGCCCGGTCGGGCAACGGCCAATGCCGGCAAAATCCTCCATTCCAGCAGCAGAGGATCATGCTTTCACCCACTCCGCGGATCAGATAGCGTGGCGGGGCGGGCCACATTTCAGGTTGGGGGGCGTAGACCTTACCGGCGGCAGTCCGCTCCCAGCCCGTCTGTCCAGGAGAGACCCTACCGCATCGCGAGTGCATGGATACCAACACGGAATAAGGTACACCCCAGCCGGTACGAGAGGCTCCGCGAAAGTGTGAGAGGAGTGAGCGACGATGGGACACCGCGCAAGGCAAATATTCGACAGCCAGGCATCTGGGCACCAGGCAAGGCGACGAGCCTGCCTGAGCATTGGTTATCTTGCGCTGGTCTGGCTCCTGATTATACCGTCAAGCCGGGCGGCATGGGCCAGGCAGGCCACAACGACGGACCGCCTGGCGCGTGGTACGGCAACGGCCCAGGCTCGGCCGAACCGCTTCGTCCTTCAAGACAGCCGCACCGGCACCGGTATCACCTATTCGACCAGTAGCCTCAGCGGCAAGCCTCAATTCTCCTATCGGGATGCACGCCGGCGCACCTCCTTCGTGGGCAAGGAGATCCGCACCAAGCCCAGCGAGATCGGCACCTTGGTCACCGTGACGCTGAAGGCGGTCCCCGACTTGCGCGTCGTCACCCTGACCCTGCTGCTGCCGGAGATCAATCTGCCGAACAGTGGCCGGACGGCCTTTACCACCACGGCGATCGTGGCTACGGCGCGCACCAGCATCGGCGGTCCCAGCCTGATTAAAGGCGCCGTGCAGTCGTATCGTACGCTGACCTTGCGAGGGACCGCACAATTCGTCGTTTACTGACCCCCCCGCCTCGACTCAGCGGTGAATCTCGGCGCCGGCAGCGCCGTTGAGGATAGGGTTTATCGGTGCCCACTGTTGCGAGCCGTTAGGCTGGTCCCACGGCCTCATTGATCTTAATGTCGCAGTGCAACGGCACGCCGCTCACCAGCGTCTGCCGTACCACGCAGTACTGCTCGGCCCGTTCGACCAGGCGGCGCAGCCGATCGGGATCCCCCGCTGCCTGAATGGCGATTTCACAGTGGAGTTGCGTGTAGCCGACTGGTACCGACCGATCGATGCCCATCGTGCCGCGAAAGTCCATCTCACCAGTCACGGTGACGCGCAAATCGTCGAGGATCACGCCCATCGAGGCGGCAACCATCTGGATCGTGATCGTCTGGCAGCCCGCCAAGGCCGCCAACAATACATCGCCCGAGCAGGCTTCGCCTTCCGGGCCGCCCGCCATGGGATGGGCGGTCATCTCCCAGGTGACCGGGCCGTTGCTGATCCGCACGCGGGTAGGATCGTCGAGCGCGGGCAGGCTGTGTACGCTGTGTACCAAGCGCGCACCGGCCGGGTCCGCCTTATACCGGTCCTTCAGGGGCTGCTGACGAGCCCGTAGATCGATCGCCATGGTCGCTTTCTCCCGTTTATGCGAATACCTGATCCTCAACCGGATGCTTTGAGCACTCCCGTTTACATCGTGTGCCCGACACCGCCGGCCCGGCGTCGGCGGCGCCCATGC
>JAICHN010000300.1 GCA_025924845.1 Chloroflexota bacterium
CTGGCAGGCATTCGCGGCGACGCCGAGGTGCGTGACCTGACACGAAATGCACCTCGGCAACGCGCCGATCTGGTGCTTGCCCTCAAGCTGCTCCCCACCCTGGAAATGATCGAGCGCGGCGCGGGCCTCGCTTTGCCGCGCGCCCTTGGGGCAGCCCATCTGCTCGTCTCGTTCCCGGAACGTAGCCTTGGTGGTCGTCGTTCGGGATTAGGACGCGGGCATGGCGCCGCCTTCAGGGCGCTTGCCCACCAGGAAGGCTGGGCACTGGAAGAGCGGGTTTTTCCCGGCGAGACGGTGTTTCTGGCTACCGGCAAAGGAACCAAGCCGGTATAGTAACACTGGCCGGCCGGCAAATGATCCGGCCTGATGGAGGAATAACGTGATGCTGCCCCCGATTATCCGGAAGCTGCCCCCCGGGTGGGTGTCGGTGGGTATCTACCTGGTGATCGCCCTGGCGGCGGTGGCCTTCGAGGTCGTCCTGCTCAAAAAGACCAGCCCCACCCATCTGACCATTGGGGCCGGCGTGACTATGCTCCTCTATCTCACGGTCGGCGCCTTTCTGCTTGGCGCCACCCGGATCTTCGTCACGCGGCGCGAGGGTGACGAATAGGACCCGCGAGCTGCGGAGTTTACGCCGAGTCGATTCGGGCAAAGACCGCGCGTAGGTCGGGAGGGAGTTCCTCAGGGATATAGAGCCAGGGCCGTTCCTCCCGATCCTTGCGGAGTGATTCAAGATGGAGCGGGATTGCCTCATCCATCTGCCGTTCCACTTCCTCACGAGTATCGGCGGCACCGAGGATCGTAGGGAGATCCGGCGTGTACGCGCACCAGCCCGTAGCAGTACGCTCAAACACGACACGGTAGCCATGCATCTGATCTTCGTCCACAGTGGACGTTTCAGGGTGCTTGCGCTCGTTCATCGTATCCTCCCTTTGAGTCCGGCCTGCTTGAAGATCCCAAGAGATTCTTCCGACAGGCCTGCCTGATTGCCCCGATCACACGTAGGCGGGAAGTCGTCGCTCGGGCAGGAAGAAGCGGTCGTCGGGAATCTCCAGCTCCGCGATGAGGCGGCGCGGGTAGTCGATGGCGCCGATCACCTCCGGGCCGTGCCCGTCGCTGGCTACCGCGAAGCGTGCCCCGGCCGCCAACAACTCGCGCACCAGTTCGGGCATGGGCGCCTTGTAGCGGGTGCTGATTTCCAGGGCGATGCCGGTTTCCACGGCGACCTCCACGATTCGCTTCCTGTACTCCGGCTCCCACAGCGCGTCCTGCCCTTCACGCGGCAAATCGGGCAAGTAGGTGGGGTGGCCGATCATGGCGGGGATACCGGAGCGAAGACCGCGCGCGAACTGCGCCGTGGCGCATTCCATATAGCGGCGCATCGAGGCGGCGGAGTTCACATCCGGCCGGATCCGGTTGCCGTTCTCGTCCACCACCGTATGCATGGAGGCCACACAGTAGTCAAGCCTGGCGCGATTTTCGCTGGAGATGGGCTGCTCATGGCCCAGATCAAGCTCCACGGCCCGATAGACCGGTTGTTGTTCAAGGGCGTCAAGATAGCGAGAGAGCACTTCATCGCCGACCATGCCGAAATGAGTGGAATAGTGGTCGCTAATCGCGATCTCGAAGCCAATGCGGCGGGCGGTGGCGACCATTGTTTCCACGGTAGCCCGGCCGTCGGAGAAACGGGAATGCAGGTGTAAATCGGTGCGCAGATGGCGTGGCACGGTAAGGGTATCGATCACAATTCCTCCTGGTACTAGAGCCCGCGTTCAGCGCGGGCGGCATATCTCCTCCATTGTAGAGAGGATGCGGGATCCTGGCCCAGTGAGGCCGAAAGTTTGGATCTATTCGCCGGCAGACTAGAAGCCGTATAATGACCGCCATGCGCACCGGAAGAGGGAAAGTGGATGGCCGCCTGATGCAGAGGGCGAATCGCGCCCTCGTCCTCAACCTGGTGCGCGCCCAACCAACCCTTTCACGAGCGTCCATTGCCCGTCAGACTCATCTCAGCCCCGCCGCCGTGTCCGGTATCGTCGATCACCTGGTGCGCGAGGGTTGGGTACGCGAGGTGGGCGCCGTCGTTACCGGCACCGTGGGCCGTCGTCCGCTCCGTCTGGCTTTCGTGCCCGAGGCGCGTTTGGCCTTAGGTATTGATCTAGATGTGCGCGAGATTAGCGCCGCGCTGGTGGACTTGGGAGGCGCGGCGCGGGCGGTGCATCGAGTAGCCGTGCCGGCTGGGGCCGATCCGGCCGCCGTGTTGGCGTTGGCCGCCGTTCTTGCTCGTCAAACCGCTAAAGAGGCGCCGACGGAGCGGCTGCTCGGCGTCGGCATGGCCGTGCCGGGAATGGTGCGTTGGCCGGACGGCGTGAACCTGTTTTCGCCCAACTTCGGCTGGCGCGATGTACCGGTGCGCGCCATGATGGAGGATTTGCTGGGCGTGTCCGTCCTCGTGGACAATGAGGTGCGCGTCCTGGCCCTGGCCGAGCACCAGTACGGAGCGGCGCGCGAGGCGCGGACCAGCGTGTTTCTCGATGCGGGATCCGGCGTAGGCGGCGCGGTGATTCTGGACGGGCAGCTCTATCGCGGCATGCATGGGGCGGCGGGGGAAGTGGGACACAACACGGCCGAACCGCGCGGCCCACGGTGCGGGTGCGGCAATCGCGGTTGTCTCGAAGTGTTCGCCTCCAGCATCGGCCTGGAGACTCGCGTGCGGGACGCACTGGCGGCGGGACGAGTCTCCGCCCTGGCGGGCAAGCCGGAAACCTGGACGCCGCGTGGCCTGGCCCGAGCCGCTCAGGATGGGGACGCGCTGGCCCGCGAATTATTGGACCACGCGGCGGAATACCTGGGCCTGGCCGTAGCCAACGCGGTAGCCAACTGGGATCCCGAATTGGTAGTGCTGAGCGGGCCGGTGATTCGAGACAGTGGGATCTTCGATCAGATACTGGCGGCGAGCCGGCCGGCGGTTCTTGAGGCGGCGAAGAGCTATGTACAGGTCGTGCCGGCGGTGATCGAGGAGAACGTGAAGATTATCGGCGCCGCCTCCCTGGTGATCGCCGAGCACCTCGCGGCCCCTTTATAGGGGTCGGCCGGCTGGTAGAGCGTCAAGCATCATTCCTTTTGCAGGCAACGGTCCGTGCCGGACGACTAGGCGGCGGGTCCAATGCCGATCTGCCCGGCCAGGTAGAGCACGCTGAGCACGGTGAGAATGGCGATTGTAGCGTAGGCGATCACGTTGAACACCCGTCCATTCCGATAGGTGCCCATAAGTGCCTGGTTGTTCACCAATTTGATGATAAACACCAGGATGATCGGCAACATCAAGGCGTTCAACACTTGCAAGTTGAGCAGCACGGGCACGATGGGCAGATTCGGGATAATAGCGATGATCGCCGAAATGATGATCATTCCAGTGAAGATGCTGTTAAAGATTGGTGCTTGCCCGAAGGACTTTTCGGTCCCGCTTTCCAGGCCAAACGTCTCGCAGACCGCGTAGGCGGTGGAGAGGGGCAGCACGCCCGCCGCCAGCATCGACGCCCCGAATAAGCCGATCGCGAACAGATTCTCCGCCGATCCCCCCGCCACCGACTTCAGGGCCACCGCGAATTGTTCGGGCCTGCTGATCGTGCTGTTCACGGCGGGGCAGCCATGAACCGTGCAAAGCGCCGTCCCAGTGGCGATAATGATGAACCCGGCCACCGCGATGGCGAACAGCGAGCCGCTGATCACATCGGCGCGGGTGAAGGCATAGGTGCGCGGCGAGATCCCTTTCTCCACCACGGCGGAGGTGACATAGAACTGCATATAGGGGCTGATCGTGGTGCCGACCAGGGCGACGACGGCGCTGATGTAGGTGCTGGTCCATACGATGTTTGGCCGCGCCGTGTCGTGGAGGACCAGGTTCCAATTGGTGCCCTTGAAGGCCGCCACCACATAGACCAGGAAGACAAACGATAGGGCGACAAACACCTTTTCGATCATGCTCGATGACCGCTGGGTAACCAGATACCAGAGCAGAAGGGTGAGCGGCGGTACCGCGATCCAGGCCGGGATGCCCACGATCTGGGCGCTCGCCGCCAGGCCCAGGAACTCGGAGACGGTGATCCCCGTGTTGGCGATCAATAGACAGGCCATGGCCAGAGTCGTGGCGCCCAGACTGAACTGCTCTCGAATCAGATCGGACAGCCCTTTGCCGGTCACGGCGCCCAGACGCGCGCACATCTCCTGGACCACGATCAAGCTGACTGCTGTCACCAGCAGCGCCCACAGCAGGTTATAGCGAAAGACAGCGCCCGCGCTGGCATAGGTGGCCACGCCGCCCGCGTCGTTCCCGGCGCTGGCGGTGATCAGGCCAGGTCCCACGACGGCGAGAAAGGCAAAGGCTCCGGTACGGGGTAAACGCAGGCGAGGGAGGCGCCGCCTAGGACGATCTCCCCCTGGGCTGGGCAAGCGGCCGGTAATGCGGAGCGCCCCGGACGTCCGCGATGATCGCCCACGACCAATTCGACCACCTTCGGTGGTCCGCTGAGCATGATCGAACGCCGGCGTTTGCCGGTCGGGCTGATCGGTCATGGCACCGTCCATCGGGTTGGGGGTGATCGGTAAGCGTTCAGCGGAGCCGTGGTCAGGCTACCATGCTCCTGAGGGCAGTGTACAGGGCCGGCAATTAGGAAGCTTACTTTCCCCTCCCGGCACGCCGGCATGGCCTATGCGTTAGGCTATAAGCGGTCGGCGATGCGGGCCGTGGGGGCGGCATAGCGGGGCCAGGGAGGAACCGACGATGAGCCTATGGCAGTCGGATGAAGAATTGTTCAGCCTGGTGCGTCGAGAGTTATTCACGGCGGTAGTAGGCGATGTATTGGACGCCATGGGCTTGCGAAGGCAATTCCTGCCGCCAACGATCAGGCCGCTCGATGATGCCATGGTGGTGATTGGCCGCGCTATGCCGGTGTTGGAAGCGGATGTGTTCGCCACCGGTCGGCAAGAAGGCGACGACCTGTTGCAGCGCCCGTTCGGCCTGATGCTTCGCGCCCTTGACGATCTCCAGTCCGGCGAGGTCTACCTGTGTACCGGCGCCTCGCCGACCTATGCGCTGTGGGGCGAACTGATGAGTGCGCGGGCCATTCATTGTGGCGCGGCCGGCGCCGTGCTCGACGGCTACGCCCGCGACACCCATGCCATCCGCCGGCTAGGTTTCCCTACCTTTTGCTATGGATCCTATGCTCAGGATCAGGGGCCGCGGGGCAAGGTGATCGACTTCCGGGTGCCCCTGGAGATCGGCCAGGCGCGCATCGAGCCGGGTGATGTGGTGTTTGGCGATATCGATGGGGTGCTCATCGTCCCGGACGGGGCAATCGACGAGGCATTTCACCGGGCCATAGAGAAGGTGCGCGGCGAGCAGCAGGTGCGCGCCGCGATTGAGAGCGGCATAAGCACGAGCGAAGCCTTCGCGACCTACGGTGTGATGTAAGAGTAGGAATGTGCCGGCTGAACCGACTCCATCGAGATGAGCATACCTTACATATTCTGTAAGGTATGCTCATCTCGATGGAAGCGCGGTTTTCACGCCCTCGATGTTCTCGTCGGGGCCGTGGGCGCACGCCGTGCCGATCCGGCTATCGCACCGCCGCCGTACTCGTACTACAATGCAAGGATGCATGGGCGCGAGTCCGCGCTTGGACGAGGACGGGGGACGGTTGATCGAGCCCGAGAGCCACAGACTACTGCGACGCGAGATCGCCGACCGGATGCGGGCGGATCGAGCGGTGCTGGATGTGCTGCGCGAGGAAATTCGCACGTTGCTGACCGGCACGAGGCGAATCCAACCCAGGACCACTACCGCGATCTCGCTGGTGGGCACGGACGGCGGGAATAACCGCCTGCAATTTGATCCATTTCTGGTCCAGCTTATTCGCGTCGTCGACTCGGCCAACAATGAGTACTGTCTAGAGGCTATCACCCCGACCACGAGCACGACTGCCCTGAGCGCCCGCCAGTTCGATCACCCTGATGGATCGACCAGCCTCGGCAAGATGATGACCTATCTGGGAGTGTCACGACTCTCAGACCTTAGCCCGATGATTCGATCGGACGGCGATCGACGACCACCCAGCCCGAGTTGGGTTCAGGTATACCGAGAACTGGTCGAGTGGGCCACGCTGTTTTCCATCGTGCGCGAGAAGGATTTTGGTACCGATACGCTTATCGTCTTCGATGGCCTCCTGCGCAGTAAAGTCTTTTCGCGCGACCTATTCGCGAGGTACCTCAACGGTATTTCCGAGGCTATCGCGACCCAGCATCGCCATAACCGCCGCCAGATCTTTCTGGTCGGCGTGGCCAAGGGCAGTAAGGTGCTTGAGCGGTACCGCCTGGCCATGGCGATCGAAGGAGTGCTGGCGACGGATTATCCCGCGTTCGTGGAGATTCCGCGCGAGATCGAGGAGA